>JAOAES010000237.1 GCA_026416655.1 Fimbriimonadales bacterium | reverse complement strand
GGGGCGATGGCTGTCGTCGCCGATGCAGAACTTCACGCCCATCCGCGCGCCCAGCTGCACAATCCAATCGGCGGGATAGGGCTGGTCTAAGCCCTTGCGCAGCGCGGAGGTGTTTACCTCCACACGCGCCCCAACCGCCCGAATCGCCTCCAGCGCGTGTTCGACCGCCTTGCGCACGCGCTCAGTGGCGACCTGCTCCGCCACGCCAAGCCGCATCGCCTTCAGACGCACCAGGTCTAAGTGCCCAATCACTTCGGGACGCACTGCCTGCGCCATTTCCGCGACTTTGTGATAGTACTGCACCGCGACCTCTTCCATTCCCCCGACACGCTCCATCATCTCCTGAAAGTTCGTTTCCGAGTAGCCGTCGATAGAGGCGTCGTGCAGGTAATGCACCGAGCCGACCATGTAGTCGAACTGATATTTCTGGCGGTAGTGCTGCACCAACTCCACATAGCGGTCTTGGGGCACGACCTCGATTTCGAATCCACGCATTACTGTCAGTCTGTCGGCGAACTCTTCGGCGAGCTGGGTAATCGTATGGGCGTAGCGGTCGAAAATCTCCTCCAGCGTCTGCGGCGTCCAGCCCCACTCAATCTCTTGGGGATATAAAAAGCGCGTTTCTACGCGGGGCATATGCTCCGCAACGCCGAACACGTTATAACCTGCCTGATATGCCGCCTCTAAAATCTCGCGCAGGGAGCCTTCCGCGTGTTCACAGAACTCGCCGCTATGCCCGCCATGCAACGAGATTTTCCACTCTGCCTTTGGGGGATTCATAACGGATAGAAGTATACCTCTCTCTGCCTCTGACCTCAAACTTTCGCTTCCAGCCTTCATCACCGTCCCTTCTCCTTGCACTGTCAATCCTGCAACGATTTCCGGAGAATTCCCGCCGAATTGCGGAATTCGCTGTCCGCTTTTGGGGAGGTTTTGAGTCTTAATAGGGTGGAATGCCCTGCGAGGGCGTTCCAACAGGGCGAATTGAATAGATGTCAGCGGCGCTGGGCTTTGATCCTCCTTTCGACAGCGTCGCTCATTTTTTTTCGAATAGCCGAAGACGAATAGAGACATAGGGTACAATCGGCAGTGCGGGTATGACCATCGGTGTTTTGGGCGGCGGACAGTTGGGCAGGATGCTCGCGTTGGCGGGCTACCCGTTAGGGATTCGCACGGTAGTTTATGACCCCAGCCCCGATGCCTGCGCGGGACAGGTTGCGCCTCTCTGCAGTGCGCCCTATGACGACTGGGACGCCCTCGCCCGATTTGCCGACGATAGGTGGTGTATCACCTACGAGTTCGAGAATGTGCCGCTGGAGACGGCGCGGTTCCTCGCCGAGCGCGTTCCCGTCCGACCTACTCCGCGTGCGCTGGAGATTTTTCAGGACAGGTTGTTGGAGAAGCAGTTCCTAAACGCCATCGGTATCCCCACGCCTGTCTTCGCTTCAATCGACCCCGCCCAGCCTGACGCTGCGCTGGAGGTGGTAGGGTTGCCCTGCGTGGTGAAAACGCGCCGCTTCGGGTACGACGGTAAGGGGCAGGGCATAGCGCGCACCCGCGAAGAGTTTCTTCAATGGGTGCAGCGATTCGAGCCTCACGCACTGATTGCAGAAGCGTTTGTGCCGTTCGACCGCGAAGTTTCCGTGATTGGTGTGCGCTCGCTCACAGGAGAAATCGCCGTCTATCCGCTGGTGGAGAATCGGCATCGAGAGGGGATATTGAGGGTCTCGATCCCCGACCTCATCCCCCAATCCCCTCTCTCCGTAAACGAAGAGGGAATTGCAAACTACCCCTCTCCGTTGACGGAGAGGGGGCAGGGGGGTGAGGTTTACATCGTCCGCCTTTTGGAATCGCTGGACTATGTCGGCGTCGTGGCGCTGGAGATGTTCGAGGTGGGCGGGCAGTTGCTTGCGAACGAGGTTGCCCCGCGCGTGCATAACAGCGGGCACGGGCCGATCGAAGGCTCAGAGACCAGCCAGTTCGAGAATCACCTGCGCGCGATTCTGGGCTTGCCGCTGGGCAGCGTCGCGCCGCGTGGCTACTGTGCGATGGTGAATCTCATCGGCGCGATTCCCCCCATTGAATCCGTATTGTGCATCCCGAACGCACACCTGCACCTGTACGGCAAAGAGCCGCGCCCTGGCAGAAAGGTGGGACACATCACCCTACGCGCCGACACGCGCGAGGAGCGGGACGCTTTGTTGCAGCGGACGCTCGAATTGGTGGGGCAGGTGTAAGGGGATGCTTGGCGAGACGCCCAAGCCACGGGGTATACTACTGCAGTTGGGCGGGGACGCCCAAGCCACTTTTGGATAGTTAGGGAGGCAAAAAAATGAAGGTAGGTATTATTGGCGGCGGCGGGCGCGTCGGCTCGAACGCCGCGTTCACTCTGCAACTGATTGGCGCAGTCTCTGAAGTCGTGTTGCTCGATGTGAATCGCGAAGCGGCGGAGGGCGAAGCGCTGGATTTGCGCCATGGCGCGGCGTACTCGCAGCCCATCCGCTTCAGCGCGGGCGACTACGCCGACCTGCAAGGCGCAAACCTCGTGATTATCACCGCCGGCTTGCGCCGACGCCCCGATGAGAGCCGATTGGAGCTGATTAACCGCAACGTCGGGCTGTTCCGCGAGATTCTGAATAACATCAAAGGCGTGCCACTCGCCGAGAACGCCATCCTTCTCGTGGTGTCTAACCCCGTGGATATTCTGACCTACTTGGCGGTAAAAGAGTCGGGACTGCCTGCCGAGCGCGTGATTGGGCTGGGCACCGTGTTGGATACCTGTCGGTTCCGCTCGTTCTTGGCGGAGCATTTTGGCGTGGCGGCGACCGATGTGGACGCGCTGATTCTCGGCGAACATGGCGACTCGATGGTTCCGGCGTGGAGCTGCGCCACGATTGCGGGCGTGCCGATACGCGACTATCCCGGCTACAGCAAGGAGGCGATGGACGCCGTATTTGAGCGCACTAAGAACTCAGGCGCGGAGGCGATTCGGCTCAAGGGCGGCGCAGGTTATGCCGTTGGCGTGTCCATCGCGCAGGTTGTGAACGCAATCGCGCTGGACAAGCACCAGATTCTGCCCGTGTCCACGCTGCAGACGGGCGCGCTGGGCATCAGCGATGTGTGCTTCTCGCTGCCCACGCAGGTTGGGCGCAACGGCGTGGAAGCGGTCATCGAGATCGGCGTCTCGAATGAAGAGCGCGACGCCCTGCAGAAGTCGGCGAGCGTGCTCAAAGAGACGCTGCAGAAGGTGATGGGCTGAAATGCCTCTCTACGAGTATCGCTGCCAGAAGTGTCGGAAACGGTTCTCGAGGCTGCTGGGGATTGCCGAGCGCGACAATCCCCAGACCTGCCCCGCCTGCGGCGCGACGGAGTCGAAGCGACTTGTATCGCGCGTGGCGCGTCTGCGCTCTGAAGACCAGATGCTCGACGACCTTGCCGACAGCATGGAGTTCGCGGGCGACCCCGATGACCCACAAACGCTGCGCCGCTTTATGCGTGAGATGAGTGCGGCGATGGATGAAGACCCGCACGAGATGGAGGAACTCTTCGAGGAGGAGCTGGCGGCGGAAGCCGCGGGGGAGGGCGAATAGATGACCCTGTCGGCTGCAGAGCGCGCGTTGATTCAAGCAGCGCGCACCGCACGACAGAACGCCTATGCGCCCTACTCAGGCTATCCCGTCGGTGCAGCGGTGCAAACGGACGACGGGCGCATCTTCGCGGGCTGTAATGTGGAGAACGCCAGCTACGGCTTGAGTATCTGCGCCGAGCGCGTTGCTGTATGCCACGCCGTGATGGCAGGCGCGCAGCGGATTACTGCGGTTGCGGTCTGCACGCCCGACGGGGGAACCCCATGCGGCGCGTGTCGGCAGGTGCTGCTGGAGTTCGCACCCGACCCCGAAGCCTGCGCCGTGTGGATTGTCAAACCCGATATCGTCGTGCAACGCTACACGCTGGCATCGCTGATACCCCACGGTTTCCGCCTGAAGTAAATCCGCCAGGCAGGTATAATCACGCCATGAGGCGGATTGGGCTGGTTATCGCGGTTGCCTGTGGGCTGGTGTTCGGCGTTCCCCAACAGGCGAACACACCAACGCTTTCGGAAGTGGACCAACTCTTGCTTGCGCTCAGCGACATCACCTGGTTCAACAATATTCGCCCGCTCAAGCTCACCAAACCCCAGATTGAGCGACTTATCCCCGTGCATGAGCGTGCCTATAAACAGCTTGAACGCCTGATTCAGGAAGAAGCGAAGGAGCTGCGCAACCGCAAAGAGGAGATCTTGAAGATACGCGAGGATACCTCGCGCGGCAAGAGCCTGCCCAAGGAGTTTCAAGAGACCATCAAACGCTTAGAGACCGACGCGGCGCAGAAACGCCGCCAGCTCCGGGCGCAGGTCGTAAGCGAAGTCGCAACCGAACTCAAACCCCATTTCACAGAGGAGCAAATGCGCTATATGGTCGGGCGCAGCAAAGAGGTGCTGGAGTCGGCGCGTGTGGATGTGTCCCAGCTCAAGGACGACCAGCTCTACGCACTGTTTGTGGAGAATGTGTTTCTGGATGCGCGCGCTCCTGAACTGCTCAAGGAGTGGCGCAGGAAGAATTTGGAGTAATAGCAATCGGCGTTAAAAATGGCGCGGTTCGTCAGCGGAACGCCGACGCTACGCAGGGCAATCTCGCAGCGTTGGCGTCCCGCCGACGATTCCCGATTATTGGCAATACCGAATCTGGAACGGCGCGTTCATGCCCCACGGCGCCCAGGGTCCGAATGGATAGTTGTCGCCGTCCGCGCAGCAAGGGGGATAGACCCAGTCGCCAGGGAGCCTGCCGTCCCGACCGCCGCGCAGGCTCGGACGCAGCCATTTCACATGCCCGTCCATCCACAGGATGTTCGTGCCGCCAGAGTGCTTGAACCAGATCTCGTTCGTCTGTCCGCAGTCGATGTCGGTATCTGCCGTCGAGTTCGCCAGTTCCGAACCGTCGCGTCCGCGCACCTCCAGCAGGAAGAGCGATTCGGCGGGCTTCTCCCAGACGGCAATCGCAGGGTGATCCAGCACATGCTCGCTGAGCGCGTAGCTCATGTGGAAGTCGTAGGTGCGCGCGGGCGAGAGGGTCAGCCCCCACTCTGGCAGCGGGCGCGTGCGGAAGTTCGGCGACATAACAATCGGGTTGCTGGGGCAGCTGAAGAAGTTGTCGCGCGTGCCCTGAATACTGTTGGGCTTCATCTTGATATAGGGAATCAGCAAGAAGGGCCACCAGTCCTCCTGCCAGTAACGGTTGGGAATCGAGGGGTTGCTGGGGCGTGTAAAGAACTGCTCGTCGAAATCCTGCAGATACATCTGCTGCGCGATGCCCAGCTGCTTCAGGTTCGAGGCGCATACCGTCTGACGCGCCTTCTCACGCGCCTGCGCAAACACAGGGAACAAAATCGCGGCTAAGATGGCGATAATCGCAATCACCACCAGCAACTCGATCAGCGTAAAGCCTTTCCGCATAGTGTTCTCCTCCTAAGGCACTTCGAGAATACCGTCGCGCAGTTTAAGGTTTCGTTAAGAAAAATGTTTTTTAACGCCTGCTTAACGATTCCACAGGTACTCTCACGCTGGAGGCTGATGAAATGAGAGGCATAGCGAGTTTACTGGCGATTGCGGGCTTGGCGTGGACGGCAACGGCGCAAGTGCGAATTACGGAAGCGCTGGTAAATCCCCCCGGCTCGCCGGACGCAGGACGCGAGTTTATCGAGATTCAGAGCTGCAAGCCCAACTTCTCTCTGCAGGGCTACTGGCTGATTGGCATCGATGGCGAGTGGCTATTCAACCCGGGCAACATCCATTGGGCAATCGACCTGAGCAGCTACAGCACGGGCGCGAACGGCTTGCTGCTGGTGCGCGACGGTACAGCGGTACTGCAACCCGCTCCCGCTGCTGAGACGACGGTGGTGACCATCGTGAACGCCTTCACCGCTGCAGGAATGGGCAACGATAGTTACACAGTCGCGCTGGTGCGCGGCTTCACAGGCGCGCCGGGCAGCGACATCGATACGAACGACGACGGGACTATTGACAATGTGCTGTGGACGGAAGCCGTCCACGCTTTCGGCTGGACGGACGACGATGTGGCTGCTGGCGAGTTCGATGCGATCTACTCCACGCAGTTGAATGGCGTCGATATTCAGCCCACGCTCCGCCGCCGCGCCGACGGTACCACTTGGGAGCCTGATGTGATCATCTTCTTCCAGAACGGCTCAATCATCGCGGCGGACGCAGGCACGGTATCTGGTGGAGACCCTGCTGTTGGTCCGTATCAGACCAGCAACACCAACCGCGCGATTATCGGCACGCTGCCTTCGGCGTTCAATCGTCAGGTGACGCCGGGCAACCTGAATCCGGGCGATAAACCTGCTGTGGCGGGCGATGTGAACTGCGACCGTTGCGTGGACGACGCCGACCTGCTACAGGTGCTGTTCAACTTCGGCGGGAACGACGCCGCCTCCGATGTGAACAGCGATGGCGTGGTGGACGACGCCGACCTGCTGATTGTGCTGTTCAACTTCGGCAACGGCTGCCAGTAAGTCTGACCGCGTGTTGCATGCACCCCCTTGCCCCCTCTCCCACTGCGTGGGGGAGGGGGCAAGCGCACAACGATATTGGGATTCCCGATGGGATTAGAACCAGATGGTCAACTGCGCTGAGCGGGAGACGCTGTTATAGGTCGCGGTTATAGTGACCGTTGTGATTCCCGCGCCGGTAGTGGTGCGGATAGTGAAGCTCGCGCTGGTCGCGCCTGCAGGCACGGTCACGCTGCTGGGCACGGACGCGCGGCTGGAGTTGCTGCGCAGTTGCACTACGGCTCCCCCTGCCGGTGCGGGACCGCTCAGTGTGACGGTTCCCGTCGCGCTGCTGCCGCCCCACACGGAGGTCGGGCTGATCGTTAGCGACTGGAGCGTCACGTTCGTGGTGGCTGGATTGACCGTGAGCGTCGCTGTGCGGGAAACGCTTCCTGCGGAAGCGGTAATTGTGACGCTGGTGCTGCTGGAGACCGCGCTGGTGGACACGGTGAAGTTCGCGCTGGTGGCGCCTGCTGGCACGGTCACACTACTGGGTACGGATGCGACGCTCGGGTTGCTGCTGCTGAGGTTCACCACGAAGCCGCCTGAAGGCGCTGCTGCGGTCAACGTTACCGTGCCCGTCGAGCTGTTGCCGCCCACGACGCTGGTTGGGTTCAGGCTCAGTGTGTCCAGGCTGGGCTGAGTCGGTCCGACGCCTCCGACCGCCTGCAGGGCGCGATAGACGTTCAGTCGTCCGGCGTTCGGCGCAATTGTGCGCCCCGCGTAGGGCTGATAGGGATCCACATTGGTTTCCAGCGCGCTGCGCAGCTGCGCGTTCGTCAGGCTCGGGTTGTGCGACCACAGCAGTGCTGCCGCACCTGCCACATGGGGGCATGCCATCGACGTGCCGCTGAGCGATTGATACCGATTGCTCGGATAGGTGGACAGGATGTTCACGCCGGGCGCGGCGATGTCCACCCAGGAGCCGTACTGCGAGAAGCTCGCCAGCGTATCGGTCGAGTCGGTCGCTGCGACCGCGATACTGTTGGTGTAGTAGGCGGGGTACTGCGGGGAGGAGCTGCCGTTGTTGCCAGCGGCGACCACCACGAGGCAGCCGCGATTCCATGCGTAGTTCACAGCGTCCTGCAGCTGCTGTGCGCCCGAACTTGAGCCCAGGCTCAAGCTCAGGATGTGTGCGCCGTTGTCTGCCGCCCAGGTAATCCCGCGTGCCACCGCGTCCAGACTGCCTGAACCGCTGGAGTTCAGCACTTTCACAGGCATCAGCTGCGCATAGCTGTTGGCGTTCGATACGGCGGGGTTCCACGCTGCCACGCCCGCGATTCCGACGCCGTTGTTGATTTCCGCCGCCGCGATGCCCGCGCAGTGCGTGCCGTGCCCGTTATCGTCGAGGGCGTTCGTATTATTGCTCAGCGTGTTATAGCCGTAGATGGCTCCCCCTGCGTGGCGGCGCATCTTGTTGGTCAGGTCAGGATGGTTCGAGTCGATGCCCGTGTCGATAATCGCGATATAGACCGTGCGCTGGGGTTGCCAGATGTCCCACGCGAGGTTCGCCTGTATCCGTGTCAGTCCGTATTGCTGCCCATAGCTGGGGTCGTTGGGGGTCGCGAAGGCGAAGGCGAGGTAGTTGGGTTCGACATAGCGCACGCCGGGCAACGCACGGAGGAACTCACCTGCGCTCTCCATCGAGATTCCGGGCGCAAGGCGCACGATGTACGCGTTAATCGGGGGGTTCTGCGCCGTGATAGTCCCCACCATCTCCATCGCCTGCACCGGCAGCGCAAGACCGCCCTGTTCCAGACCAACGACCAGTTCACCGGGTACAAACGGCGCAGTAATCTGTTGCGGGTTTAAGCTCGGCGCAGGTGTATCCACTGCCTCTACCTGCGCGCCACCGAGCTGTAAAGCGACGACCACACTGAAGCAGCCCAGAAATCCTTTAAGTGATTGCATAGGGCGTCCTCCGGTATGGAGATTCAGCCCGTTCCAGCAGAATCCTGCATAGATAGAGAAAATTGCGCTGACAGGTCGCTTATCCGAACCACTCGAAGTAGTCAGGGCTAAGGTCTACCTGGACATTTTTGACCTGCGTGTAGAGTTCGAGCAGGCAATGTAGTCCGAGTTCGCGTCCGAAGCCGCTCAGTTTGTAGCCGCCGTAGGGCGCTTGTGGAGGAATCATATTGTAGCAGTTAATCCAGACCTTGCCCGCTTGAATCTGGTGGGCGAGTCGGAACGCTTTACCGATGTCCTGCGTCCACACGCCTGCTGCCAGCCCGTAATCGGTCATGTTGGCAAGGCGCACGGCTTCCTCCTCGCCTTCGAATGGCATCAGCATCGCCACGGGTCCGAAAATCTCGTCGCAGGCGACGCGCATCGTGGGCTGCACCTCTTCCAGCACGGTCGGTTGGAAGTAGAAGCCTTTATCGAACGGCGGCTCCGTGATGCGTCTGCCCCCCGTGAGGATTTTCGCGCCCTCCTCGACGGCGGTACGCACATAGAACTCGGTCTTGTCGAGTTGTTCGCGCTTGTGCAGTGTGGCGAACTCGGTTGCTGGGTCGAGCGGGTCGCCGATTTGCAGGCGTTGGGCGCGCGCGACAAAGGCGTCGCGGAACCGTTCGAAGAGGGGTTTTTCTACGAAGATGCGCGTAGCGGCGGTACACATCTGCCCCTGTGCGAAGTAGTTCGCGAGTAGCGCGTGGGCAAGCGCACGGTCGAAATCGGCGTCAGCGAACACGATAAACGGCGATTTACCTCCCAGCTCCAGCGAGACGGGCGCGATATGTGTCGCGGCGTTCTGCATCACGCGCACGCCCACGCCCGTTGAGCCGGTGAACGAGATTTTCTGCACTTTCGGGTGCTTCGTAAGCAGGTCGCCGATTGTCGCAGGTGTCGGATCGGTCAGCACATTGAACACGCCCGCGGGAACGCCCACCTGCTGCATCACCTCCGCGAGCATCAGCGTGGTGAGGGGTGTGGTCGGCGCGGGTTTGAGTACCATCGTGTTGCCCGCGGCGAGCGCAGGGGCGATTTTAATTGCGGCAAGCCATAACGGGAAGTTCCACGGGGTAATCGCACCGACCACGCCGTAAGGCTCGCGCCGCGTGTAGTTCAAATACATCCCCGGCACAGGAATCGTCTCGCCCAGCGTGGCGGGGGCGATTCCGGCGAAATACTCGAATACGGCGACCGTGGCGGGAATGTCGTGCGCCATCGTTTCGCGAATACAGCGTCCCGTCTCTTGAGACTCGACGAGGGCGAACTCCTCGTAGCGTGCCTGAATGCCTTTCGCTACTGCCCGCAGTAGCTCACCGCGCTCTTCATAGGAGCGCGTTGCCCAGTCAGGAAAAGCGCGATGAGCGGCGTCGACCGCCGCGTTCAGTTCCGCCTCACCTGCTACGGCACAGGTCGCAATCACCTCGCCGTTAGCGGGATTGCGCACTTCATAACGCTCCGCCGTCTCTATCCATTCGCCGTCGATATAAAGCCTGTACGCCTGCATTATCGTCGCCTCCTTAGACCGGCGTGAATTTCCCTCTCTCCCGCCAAAGTCCTGCCGCCGTCGCGGTATTCGAAGGGGGTTATCCTAATCGTCGGAGCAGAGCCGCGCGGTCGTCGGCGTCCCGCTGGCGATTTGCACTCTTTGAAAAGGCGACGGTATAATAGTTCGACAACGCGGACTTCCTTTTATTTGAAATATTTGCACAACTGGGGTACACTTTACTGCCAGCATCGACGTGGATGCAGAGCCATTGGCTTGTTCCTTGAAGCAGGCTTATGGCTGGGCGATTGTACTGTTGGGAGGCAGAAAGTCATGCCGCACGAACGACGTAATGGCGTAGATTTGAGACGCTATCGGCATATCGTTGAGCAGGCTCAGCGGAAGCTCCAACGCAACCTTGCGGGCACCCAGACGCCTTGTTATCTGGAAGCGTGTATTGGGCGGGAGCAGGAACTGCAAGCGATGGAACGCTGGCTGCGCCAACCGACGGCATCGCTGCTTACGCTCGTAGGTCCTTCGGGCATCGGTAAAACGCATCTTGCCTGTGAGTTCCTAAAACGGGCGCAACACATGGGGATACGGAGCATCTATGTCAATCTGACTCTGCTGCAATCCGCCGAGCAGATTATCCCTGCGGTGTTCCACGCGCTGAACGCGCCCTTTCTTGGGGATGTATGGCGCATGCTTGCGCCGCGTATCTTTGGGCAGGGCGTTTTGCTCGTGTTAGACGATTTCGACCTGCTCTTGCCAGCGGGCGCCCAGGTGGTTCAGTCGCTGATCGACGCCGCGCCGGAACTCAAGATACTGGCAACCTCACAGAAGCCGCTGGATATACTGGAGGAAGCAACGCTATCTCTGTCGCCGTTGCCCACGCCGCCGCGGGAATGGCGTGGTGGCTCGCTGGAATCGCTGCGACAAAATCCCAGCGTCGCCGTTTTTCTGGCGCAGGCGGGCGAAAGCTTTCAACTGACTCGCAGCAACGCCGCGCAGGTCGCGCGCATGTGCGCCGACCTCGGAGGGCATCCGGGCAAACTGGTCGACGCGGGGCTTTTCCAGCACCGCTACTCATGGTCTCAGTTTTATCCCCAGTACCCGACCTGGTTCGGGCTTAAACCCACCGGTCCCCTGAAACCTGAGGCGCAGCGACATCGTCTATACCACATGCTTCGCGAAGAGGAGCAGCGCATCCTGCAGTCGCTGCTGGTGTTCCCAGAAACCTTCGACGGCGCGGCGGCAGCAGCGGCGGCGAATATTGACGGGCGCCTCATCGAACCGTTTCTGGACAAACTACACCATCAGGGCTTCCTGCACACGGTGCATGAGTCGGCGCGCCCACTGTACCGCGTCCGTGACCATATTCGCCCGATTATTCCCCCGCTCGATGAACCGAAGTATGCAGTGGTGATGCAACGTCTGCACGCCTATTATCGCCAGCAGCTGCAGCCAGAGGCGTGGGTAGGTCGCTCTGGCATTACGCCGCGTGCCTGGTGCTTTGCCGAGCGGTTCACACTGCAGCGCATACTGGACTATCTGAGCAAGCAAGGCGATCTCGCAGCTATCGCCGAAATGTTCCAGTTGCTGGATGCTCTCTGCCAACACCGCCCTCCCGCGATGCTGCTCGACTGGGGCGTTCAGTATGTAAACTCAACGGTAAGCCGTTCGCCTGAAGACTGTCTCGGCATCGTGCGGGCGATGCTGATTAGTCTGTTGAGTTCAGGCGTCTACACGCTGTCGGACCAGCTCCTGGAAATACTGGCAGAATCGGACGAGAGTGCGGCAATCTTAGGACGCTACTGGCACGATGTCGGGGACGGCGACCGTTCCTACCAGTTCCATGTCAAGGCGCTCTCGTATTCCGAAAGGCACAGCCAACGTGAGGATTTCGTCCGCCAGGCTGCCAGCTTAGCCGAGAGCGAAGCGGTTATCGGTGATATCGAACGCGCCGAGCAGATACTTCGTGAATTAAAGAGCCGCTATGCCCTCTATCGGATGCCGATAGCGATTCAAAGCTGGTATTACTATGTGGCGGGCTATGTGCAGTATCAGCGTGGGAAGTTTTTGCGAAGCCGTGAACTCTACGAAGTTTCTCTTCGCTACGGCGTGCATGTCTGGGATGTCCAGCGCGAGTTGAGCCGGGTGTATCTGGAGTTGGGCGACTACGAGAAAGCGTACAACTACGCCACCCAAACTTTACGCGGGTTGGAAGACGATTGTGAGCCACCGCTTTCCTCGGTCTACGCGGTTAAGAGCTGCCTGGGCGATACCCACGCTGTTCTGGGACGCTATGATGAGGCGTTCAAACAGCATGCAGCGGCGTTGGAGTTCTGGCGCGCGCAGAAGCAGCCGCGGTGGATATGCTGGACGCTCAATCGGTTAGCGGAGATTGAACTGCTGGCACGCGAGGAGCAACATCCTTGGCGGCTGGTGAACGCACTGGGGGTGAACGCGCGGGCATGTCTGGAGGAATCGTGGGAAGTCATCGAGCCGACCTACAAGAACCTGCCCCATCGTTCGCGCACGCTCCACAATCTCGGCTGGCTCGCTTGGCACGAGGGACGCCTCGATGAGGCGGAGAAGTGCCTGAATCGCGCGCTGGAAATCCGCGAGGGCTACGGAAACCGCTACGGCGTCGCGCGCACCCTCGAAGCCCTGGCGCGAGTACGCGCCTCACAAGAACGCCCCCACGAGGCGAAGGAGCTGCTCCGACAAGCCAGCCAAATTCGGGAACAGCTGGACGCGAGACCGTATCCCCAAATCAAACAGCGCAACCTCTCGATATGGCGACGCAGGGGATGAAACCAGTGGCTCCTCTGCGTCACCTCAGCGAATTTGTCAAAATCCCCGTTTTATTTCGCACTTTCGCCCCCCTATTTATCTGGAAATAGGGGGGCTTCTCCGTTATTAATATAACGGAAGTAGGGCGCAGCGGGATCTGATAAACCTTAGCCAAAGTTTAGCGGATAAAGTGTCCCCACGATGGGCAATAAAACTTCATGGGTTACAGGCTCAGGGGCGCGGTGAAAACGACTTATCTGCCTGCCTAATCGCCTCTCGGGGCGTCTGACCTCCGCCCCGGAGGCTTTTTTTTACGGTATAATCTCCCTCAATGAAGTCGTCGGAGTGGCTCAGTATTCGCGTGGTTGCGCCACCGCCTGCGTGGGACGCCGTCGCCGCGGTGCTCATCGACGCGGGATGCGCGGGCGTGGAGCTGCGCGACCAGCCCTATAGTGTCGTCGCCTACCTCCCTCAAGCCGAACAGGAGCGACTCCCTGCCATCGAGGCACGGCTCCAGCGCCTACCTGAATACGACCTGCCCGCTATCCACAAGTTCGAGGTGCAGCCTGTGACGGAGCAGAACTGGCACACGGCATGGCGTCGCTATTTTCGCAGTCGGCGATTCGGAGAGCGTATTCGCGTACAGCCCAGCTGGAGCCGCTATAAGCCGTCTCCCGATGAAATCCTGATTCAATTAGACCCGGGACTGGCGTTTGGCACAGGGGGGCATGCCACTACCGCGCTGTGTTTGGAACTACTGGCGCAACGATTGCGTCCCGGGATGCGCGTTGCGGATGTCGGCACGGGCACCGGGATTTTAGCCATCGCAGCTGCGAAGCTGGGAGCGCGTGAAGTGATGGCGGTCGACAACGATGAACTGGCTGTCAAAATCGCACGGAGCAACGCCGAGCATAACGGTGTTGCCGAAATCGTACAGGCTCAAGTAGGCGACGGCTTCCACGCCCTGCAGGGAACCTTTGACCTGATTGTGTGCAACATCATCAGCGAGTTTCTGATAGCGAGTGCGCCGCAGGTTCCACCGTTGCTGAACCCTGGAGGCATGTATCTCATTTCGGGAACCAGTGGGCGCAACTGGCGCAGGGGCGTGCGCCACGCCATCGAGTCGGCAGGTTTGTGCTTAGAGGAGGTTCGGAAACGCCGTACATGGGTCGCCGCCGTGTTCCGCAAGCCCTGACTCCACGCGCTCTGCCGCGCTTCTTTGTGCCCCCCTCCACTTTCGAGGCGCGCTTGCTGCCCGACGAGGTGGCGCATCAGGTTCGGCATGTGCTGCGCATGGGAACGGGCGACTGGATTTGTCTGCTGGACGGCGTTGGCGGCGTATACTTGGCGCAGCTGGGTGAGGGCGCGCTGATCGCCAGCTTGCAGCCCGATGAACTCCATACGGAACTTCCTGTTGCGGTCGTTGTTCTCCAGTCGCTCATCCGCCCCGAAAAAGCGGAGACGGCGATACGGCTCTGCGTGCAGGGCGGAGTAGAGGCGGTTCACTGCGCTCCCAGCGAGCGTTCTCTCGTGAAGTGGGATTCTGCCAAGCAGGGCAAGTACAGAGCGCGCTGGCAGAAAATCGCGCAGGAGGAGGCGGAGCTTGCCTGTCGCGCCCGACTGCCTGAGGTGCGACTGTTAGACGACTGGCGCGCAGCGTTTCAGAGCCTGCCGCGTCCCGTGTTCGTGCTGGATGAGTGGGCAGGCGCACTGCCGCTCAAGCAGCGGTGTCGCCGCATGCCGATACCCGACGCGCTGAGCCTCGTGGTCGGTCCTGAAGGGGGATTTAGCCCCGCTGAGCGCGATTGGATGCAAGCGCAGCCCGAAACCTACGCTGTGTCGCTGGGCGCACGTGTGCTGCGCACGGAAACCGCAGCGTTCCACGCGCTCGCACAGATTGTGGCGCTGTGGGAGTAAAGGCTTCCTTTTAACATCTCCCTAACACGACCCCCTGTATAATTTTCGGCGAGGAGGTAAGCCATGCGTTATCGAGGCTTTACACTGATTGAGCTGCTGGTCGTCATCGCGATTATCGCGATTCTGGCGGCGATTCTCTTCCCTGTGTTTGCTCAGGCGCGAGAGAAGGCGCGCCAGACAGGTTGTCTGTCGAACGTGAAGCAAATCGGGCTGGGTGTACAGATGTACATCCAAGACTACGATGAGTATGTGCCGCGCAACGCGTTTGCCGATCCGCCCCGCGTGCTGGAGGGTGACCACTTCGTGAACTGCTCCACGCCTCGCTGGATGGATGTGTTGCAGCCATATACGAAGAACACCGACATCCACAACTGTCCAAGCGACCCGTTTGCGCCGATTCGCGGCACGCTGCCCAGCGGCGCGACGCACACGCTCGCTGAGAACAAGCGCTATGTGTACCAGCCCTATTCGCCTGACGGCAGCAACGTGCGCCGCGAGGCGGATTGCGGCGACCCGAACGGGCAAACCAACGTGGGGCGCCGCTTCGGGAGCTACGCGATTAACAATATGTACTACGCGGGCTGCGGCAACGGCGTGACCTTCCGCAACAACAACTTCTCCACCTGCACGCCGCCTAACAACAAGCCGCTGGCGATGGCGGCGGAGCCTGCCGACACGGTACTCATCGCCGAAGTGCAGAACATGGGGCAGAGCGCGGACTTCTATCGTGCTGACCTGGTGCGCGATGACCAGCCCACCCGTGCGGTGGAGACCTTCCCGTTCCCCGCGCTGCTGAACCGCCGCAACAACGGCGCGATTCTCGGGCGCCACATGAAGCTCTCCAACGTCGTGTGGATGGATGGGCACGCGAAAGCCGTCTCGCTGAACTATCTGGCGGAGACGAACCCGAACATCTGCGGCACGACCTGTGTGATGTTCCGCTTCACAGTGGACGACGACAAACCGCGCTAAGCGTGGATGACGAATGGTAGGCGGGCGGGGGCGTCTTGGCGTCCCCGCCCGTCGTTCGTCGGGGGGGGGGGACGCCGACCCTACGCCCGCGTCGCGTGTAGCGTCGGTGTCCCCCCCGACGAACGACGGCGTCTACTTAGACGATTGGCATTACACATTGAACCGCACGTAAATCACTTCGCCGTCGCGCATTACATAGTCTTTGCCCACCAGATGCACTTTGTTCGCTTTTTGCGCCGCTTTCCAGCCACCTGCTGCTAACACTTCGTCGGCGTGGCACACTTCGGCGCGGATGAACCCGCGCGCCAGGTCGGAATGGATAGTCGCGGCGGCGTCCAGTGCGGTGCCTCCTCGGGGCAACAGCCATGCGCGCGAATCGTCGCCAATCGTGTAGAAGACCTGCAGGTTGAGCTGCTCGTAGACCGCGCGCACGAGTCGGGGCAGAGCAGGCTCCGAGACGCCCATCATCTGCAAAAACTCCGCTTGCTCTGCTTCGGGCAGCTGACGTAGGTCGCGTTCGAAGGTCGCGCAGAGGCTGAGCAGTGGCAAATCGCGCTCGTTGCACAGAGCCTGCAGGCGCTGGAGTGGCTCTGAATTTGCCTCGTTGCCGAGCAGGCTCTCGCCGATATTCGCCACCACCACCATCGGCTTGCGTGTGAGGAATCCGAATCCGCGCAGGCGCGGTTCCAGATCGTGAGGGATTTCGAACGTCCGCAGCGATTCGCCAGCGCTCACCGCGCGATGCATACGCTCCAGCAGGGCGTGCTCGGCGCGGTCGGCGGCGCTCTCCTTATGCGACTGAAACAGTTTGGTCAACCGTTCGAGGCGGTTCTCGATGACTTGCAGGTCGGAGAGGATGAACTCATCGAGCCAGAACTGGAGGTCGCGTGCGGGGTCGATAGGTGCGTGGTAGGGCGCGTAGGGGCTGTCGAACAGGCGCAGCACACACACCAGCGCATCGCTTTGGCGCGCGAGGCTGAGGGGCTGGCGCGCCGTTTCGGGCTTTTCGGGGTTGAAGTCGGGAAGGTCATCGCGCCATTCGAACGCGGCGTGGACGATTTTTTTCGCGCCCGCCTGCTGCGCCAGCGCTTCGAAGCGCGGGTCCGGAATGGGGATGCTCGCGACGCCTTCGCGTGCATGTCCGCCCGACAACGCCTCGAACAGAGTGGTGCGTCCGCTTAGGGGGAACCCAATCAGTGCGATTTTCATGGCGTGAACTCGATCTGCAGGGCAGGCGCGGGCTGCTGCGCAGGCAGGTACCAGAACCAGTAGAGAATCACCGCCAGCGCTATCAACAGCGCCAGCAACCGCGCCAACTTCGCCCAGATACTTTTCTGGTTGCCCATCGTCTATAATATAGGGGTAGTTCGCGCGGGATATTGCAGGAATCGTCCCGCCCGCGCCGAAGATGAAGTATACCGTACTGAGGAGGCAGCGATTACTATGGAGAAAACCTGGCGTTTCAGTATTGCAGTGGTCGGCGCAGCGGCGCTGATGGTGGGCTTGACGGCGCAGGCGCGTCCACGCCCTGAAGTGGCGCTGCTGGGCGTGCGCGTCTTCACTCCCGCGACGCAGGTGCTCAAACAGTTTGGTAATCCGACCATGATTTCCAGCACACAGGTCACCATTACTGACATACAAGGGCAGCAAGGGCAACAGGGTGGCGCACCGTCGGGCGGCTTCGGCATGGGCGGCGAGCAGGGCGGTATGGGCGCACCGTCGGGCGGTCCCGGACTCGGAGGACCTCCAGGCGGCGACTTCGGCGGCGGGCAGGGACAGACCCGCATCGAGACCGAGATTGTCTATGTCTACCGTGCGAAGGGCGGCTCCACCTACCTGTTCCAGTTCAATAAGGACGGGCGCGTGGTGCAAATCAGCGCGTATGGACGCCGTCCTGATCCGCGTGTGCGCACCAGTCGGGGCATCGGATTGGGCGACCCCTACAGCAAGGTTGTCACTGCCTACGGCTCTCCCGATGAGCATGCGTTCAACGGCGACATTTACGCCATCCGCTACAATAAGCTGGGCGTGGCGTTCCAGCTGGAGGCGCGCACCAATCGCGTGACGGGCGTGTTTGTGGCGGCAGGCATCCCGACGATGGGGGCAGGCTTCACAGGCTTAGGCGGTCAGGGGAGCGGCGGTCCCGCAGCGCCCGGTATGGGCGGCAGCCCGCCCACTGCGCCTGGCGGTGCGCCCGGACGGGGCGGCGGACGCTGGGGTGGCGGTGGCGGCGGTAGCGCAGCCGCACCCCAAATCTAAGGAGGCGAACCTACTTGCGCGACTTGCGCGAGGAAATCCGAGACCGAATCGATCTGGTCGAGCTGGTCTCCCAATATGTTCCGCTGGAACGGGCAGGGAAAAACTTCAAGGGACTCTGCCCGTTCCATACCGAGAAAACGCCCTCATTCCATGTTAGCCCCGCGCTGAACCGATTCCACTGTTTCGGCTGTGGCGCGTCGGGCGATGCTTTTAGCTTCCTGATGCGTATCGAGGGGTTATCGTTCCGCGAGGCGATGCGCCGTCTGGCGGAACGCGCGGGGATTGAGCTGCGGGCGGAGACACTCCCTCAAGAAGCTCCTGATGAGCGTGACCGGCTGCGCAAACTGGTCTATGCGGCGAACTTTTTCTACCGCCAGTGTCTCAAGCGCACGCCCACAGCACAGCAGTACCTCGCCCAGCGCGGCTTGACCTCTGAGACGATTGAAGCGTTCGAACTGGGCTACGCGCCTGACGGCTGGGACTATCTGCTCAAATTTTTGCAGAAACACAACTTTAGCCTGCAAGACGCCGAGACGGCGGGGCTACTGAAGGCGCGCGAGGACGGCAGCGGCTACTATGACCGCTTTCGCAACCGCATCACTTTCCCCATTCACGATGCTTCGGGGCGTGTGGTCGCGTTTGGCGCGCGCACGATGGGCAACGACGACCCAAAATATCTCAACAGCCCCGAAACGCCCCTTTTTGAGAAGCGCACCACTTTCTATGGCTGGCACAGGGCGCGCGGCGAGATTCTGAAACAGCGCGCAGCCATAATCGTGGAGGGGTACCTGGATCTGATAATGCTCCACCAGTACGGCTTCACGCACAGTGTGGCGACGCTGGGCACAGCGTTCACCGAAGACCACGCCGCGCGCCTGAAACGCCTCGTGGAGCGGGTGTACCTGATGTTCGATTCCGATTCGGCGGGCATACGCGCCGCGCTCAAGGCAGGGGAGGTGCTGCTGCAGGCGGGGGTTCCTGCCCTGGTGGTCAGCCTCCCTCAAGGAGAAGATCCCGACAGTCTGTTGCGCAGTCAAGGCGCAGCCGTGTTACAACGCGCACTGGATGCGGCGACGCCGATTGCACCGTTCGGAATCGAGCAGATTGTTCATGAACTGGCAGGCGAGCGCAATCCGCTGGAACTGGAGCCTGCGCTAAAGGCGCAGATTGTGGAGCGCGGGCTGCGGTGGGCGGTTAGCCTGCCAAGCGAGTTAGACCGGATGGCATGTCTGGAAAAACTCGCGCCGCTCACCCCGGCATATCTGACAAGCCCGCACGCGGCGTTAGAGGCGCTGCAGCGTGAGTTGCGTCAGCGTCAGCAGCGTGCGCGTCGCGCGGGCGCTGCCTCACCGTCGACCCCTGGGGAGACGCCAGCTCCTGCCCGACTCAGCGTACCGAAAGCGGTGTTCCAAGCGGAAAGCGAGGTCCTACGCGCCGTGTTGCATCCTGAATCTGCCGCCGTCGCGTGGGAACACCTGCCCGAAATCGAGTGGCAGGTTCCGCTCCATGCTCAACTGGCAGAGCGATTGCGCACGCTGCCCATGCCGCCCTACCACTACGAACCTCAGGTGCTCCTGGGACAGATAGACGATGCACCGCTGAAAGACTTGCTCACTGCGCTTCTGATGCAGGAATCGCCTCCGATGACCTACGAATGGGCGTCAGGGTGCATCGAGCGGCTTAGGGAATATGCTCTGCGTCGCAAGCGTCGCCAACTCGCTGCCCAAATCGCTTCGAGCGAATCCAGCTCCCAAAACGCCGAAATGTTGCAGGAATATTGGCGTATCCGCGTCGAATCTATGAATTAACACGGAGGCGTTGCGATGGAGCAGTGGTTGGATTCCAACGAGTTGCGAACCTTGATTGAGAGCGGGCGACAAGCGGGTTATGTTACTATCGAGGCGTTGCTTGCTGCCCTGCCAGAAATAGAGTTAGATCCCGACGCTATCGACATGGTGTTGGCGCATCTCGAGTCGCAGGGGGTGGCGGTGTTGAACGAGATGGAGGCGGCGGAGCGTGAGTTGCACCATGTATCTGAGAAAGCGGAACGGTTTATCGAGGAGGTCGAGCAGGAGGTTCTGGAGGACGCGGTGCAGTGGTGGGCGCAGCAGGCGGCGCGCGCACCGCTGCTTAGCCCCGAACGCGAGCGCGACCTGGCAATTCGCGCCGCCGAAGGGGACGAGCGCGCGCGCGAGTTATTAGTGCAAGCGAACCTGCGACTGGTCATCGCGGTCGCGAAACATTACACTGGGCGCGGACTATCGATGATTGACCTCATCCAAGAGGGCAACCTGGGGCTAATGCGTGCTGCGACGCAGTACGATCCGAAGCGTGGCAGCCGATTCAGCACCTACGCTACCTGGTGGATCCGTCAAGCCATCTCGCGCGCGCTGCAGGAGCAGGCGTCCATGATTCGCGTTCCGCACCATATGTCGCGTGTCCTGCAGCAGGTGCGCCAGACCGCCGCGCTGCTCCAACAGGAACTTGGACGCGAGCCGACAGTGCATGAGGTGGCGCAGCGTGCAAAGCTCAGCCCCGAACAGGTGCGCGAACTGATGCACGCCGTCGCCAAGCCCATCTCGCTGGAGATGCCCATCAACGACAGCGACGGCTCCGTGCTGGGCGACATCATCGCCGACGAGACCGAATCGGAGTGGGAGCAGGCGGTCGACTGGGAGAGCCTGATGGAGCGACTGACCGAGCGCGAGCGAACCGTGATTCGCCTGCGCTACGGGCTGGGCGGCGAGCCACCGCTCACTTTAGAGGAGGTCGGTAGACGCCTGGGGCTAAGCAAAGAGCGCGTGCGGCAGCTGGAGTCGCGCGCCATTCAGAAGATGCAGGAGGCGGTGCGCGCCTGAGATGCCGTCGGGCAAGGTACATGACTGGGTGACCATCGGTACGGCGCTGGGGGCGATCCCGCTGACCGGCATGTATCTGCCTCCTGAAACGCGCCCGCTGGCGTGGCTCGCCATCGCGAGCTACACCTTCTCTGGCGTCTGGCTCTCCAGCGACCTCGATGTCGACTCCAGCGCGTACCGCCGCTGGGGACCTTTGCGTGTGCTTTGGTATCCGTATCAGAAGCTTGTGCCGCACCGCAGCTGGGTTTCGCACGGCTTGGGCATTGGGCCCATCCTGCGTGTAGCGTATCTCATCGCGGTTTTACTGCTCTTAATCTTTGGGCTGAACTGGGTTCTGGCGCGGATTGGGCTGGCGTTGCAGGTGGATGCCCACAGCTGGCTGCTGCACGCTACCGACTGGATTTTCACCTATCAGCGCGAGGCGTGGGCATTGGTGATTGGTTTAGTGGCAGGGGGTGCAGCGCATTCACTGCTCGATTTTGCGCACACTCGTCTCAAACGGTGGTTCTGATGGAGCTAACGCGCTACACAACGATACGCGAGCTGCCCCCTGAAGAGCGTCCCCGCGAGAAGCTGGCGCACTGGGGAGCGTCCAGCCTGCGCGAGTACGAACTGCTCGCAATTCTGCTTCGCACAGGCACGGCGCAGATGTCCGCCCTGCAACTGGCGCAACATCTGCTGCAACGGTTCGGCGGCGTGCGCGGCGTGATGCACGCCAGCGTACAAGAGTTAGCGAGCATAAAGGGCATGGGGCTGGCGAAGGCGACGCAAATCGCCGCCGCGATGGAACTCGGCAGGCGCGTTGCGCTGAGCCAGTTCCACGAACGCCCCCAGATTCGCTCGCCTGAAGATGTCTATCAACTAATGCACATGCAACTGCTCGGCGAGCGACGCGAACACTTCCTCGCTGTAATGCTGGATACCAAAAATCGCGTGCTGCGCACCGAGACCATCTCCATCGGCACGCTGGATAGCAGCTTGGTGCATCCCCGCGAGGTGTATCGGGTAGTGATTCGGGAGGGCGCAGCGTGCTGGATTGCCGTGCATAACCATCCCAGCGGTGATCCGACGCCCAGCCCTGAAGACATCGCGATAACGCAACGCCTCAAAGAAGCAGGCACGCTGCTGGGTGTGGAACTATTGGATCACCTGATCCTGGGCGACGGAAACTATACCAGTTTACGCGAAAAGGGCTACCTTTAGGCGTCGAAGTATGCTATAATAGAGGCGCGGGAAAGGAGCCTGTGATGATGAGGAAGATAACGAGTCTGTTCGGGTGCCTTGGCTTGACGCTTGCGCTCGGCGTAGCGCAACCATTGGT
>JAOAES010000192.1 GCA_026416655.1 Fimbriimonadales bacterium | reverse complement strand
TCAAACGCCACGCCGAGGTCGGCGTCGGTCTCCAGCACGGCGTTCTGCAAGGTTTCAAGGTGCGTGGAGCCGCAGCCGAGATTGATGTTATCGCCGTCGGGTTCGCCCCCGTAGAGGCTGACCTTCGCGCCAAGTTCGTGCAGCACGACGGGCGCGTACTGGCTCGCCGCGCCGTTCGCGCAGTCTACCACGATATGGATTCCCCGCAACGGCTCACGCTCGCCGGTCATCTCGCGCATGGTGTGCAGCAGATAGAGCAGGTACTGCTCGCTCTCGCGCTCGTCGAACTCCCACAGCCCGATTTTATCGGGCGGGGGATAGGGAAACGGTTCGGGGGCTTCGGCGAGGCGAGCTTCGATGTGCGCTTCGTATTCGTCGGGGAACTTGTACCCGTCGCCGCCGATGAGCTTCACGCCGTTGTCGCGTGCGGGGTTATGCGAGGCGGAGATGACCACGCCGAGGTCGTAATGCCCCTCGCGCACGAGGTAGGCGACGGCGGGAGTAGGCACGACGCCCGCGGAGGTCGCGTACACACCCATCGAGCAAAGCCCGCTCACGAGGGCGGTTTCGAGCATCGCGCCGCTGCGTCGCGTGTCGCGCCCAATCAGCACGCGTGGCGGGTGGTGGGGCGTGGACTCCAAAAGCTGCTGCGCGACGGCGCGCCCCAGGCGCATCGCGAAGTCGGGCGTGAGCAGTTCATTCGCCACGCCGCGTACACCGTCAGTTCCGAAATAGCGTCTCATGTGAATTCCCTCGGTACGTCGGCGTCCCCGCCGTCGCAGGCTCGTCGGCGAGGACGCCGACGCTACGCCTGCACATCGATCCCCTGCGTCGGCGGTTGCTCAGGGCGTTTAGCCACAATCACGCGGCTGGGGCGCAGCACGCGCTCACCCATCCGATAGCCGCGCTCCACCTCGTCCACCACCACACCATCCTCGTAGTCGGTGGTCTCCACGCGCTGAATCGCCTCGTGGAGATTAGGGTCAAAGGGTTGCCCGATAGCAACAATCGGGTGAATATCATAGCGCGCCAGCACCGCTTTAATCTGCCGCTCGGTCATCCGCACGCCTTCCATCAGCGGCTCCAGCTCGCGGGTGGCTTCCGCCGCCTGTAACGCCCGCTCAAAGTTATCTAAAATCGGCAGTAGGTCTTCCATCAGCGATTCGAGCAGCAGCCCACGCTGCCGCTCCATCTCCTCGTGCTGGCGGCGGCGATAGTTCTGGAAGTCCGCCAGCGTTCGCAGGTAGAGATTTCTCTGCTCCTCGTATGCCTGCTCCAGTTCTGCCACGCGCGCCTGCAGCTGCACTGGATCGGCTTCAGGCGTCGAGGTAGTCGTATCCTGCTCGATGGTCGCGTCCTGTTCCGTCATCGTCGGTTCCATAAAGCGTTCTCACCTCCACTGTGTCAGATTCTCACACCAGGAGAGGCGTCGCGCCAAGAGTATACCTGACGAGTCGCCCCGTACACGACCGTAAGGAGGGAAAATGAGCGTTTCAAAGCGAACCCGACCCAAGTAGCGGTGCTCTCCGCTCCTCATGCGGAGCGAGAAACCCTCTGCGAATGAATGCGCGCCCACGCCATCGAGAAACCCCGCCTACGCGGGGTTTTTGCCACCTACGCAGGCGGGTTTTGCCGTCGTGTGGGCGCGAGAGGCGGGTCTTCTTGAGGACGCGCCCCTTGGGAGGGAACGTCGTCCACTTATTTCTTATAGCAGTGACAACTTCCCGCATGCCCGCACGATTTGATTTTTATGACTAAGCGCTCGGCAGGCGGTTGCGCCTGTAGTGAGGCGAGTGTATGCCTTATCCGCGTTTCGAGGGCAGAGCGCGACTCGCCCGGGCGTTCCAGTACGATAATCACGACCGGCTTGCGCGGATCGAGGGGCATGCTCCGCCTGCCTGGACCGCCCGAGCCGCCTGAACCGCCGCTACCGCCGCCCGAACCGCCCGAGCCGCCTGAACCGCCACCGACGCCCGAGCCGCCTGAACCGCCGCTACCGCCGCCGCCTGAGCCATGGCTGCCCCCTGAGCCGCCCAAACCGCTCGGCAAGGTGAAGACCGGCTCCGTAGTATCGATAGGGGTAAGTGTGACGGGCTCGTAATCGAGCAGCTCGTAACAGAAATAACAGCTTGGAGGAGGCACGCAACCCGGCGGACAGTTCCCCGCTGCAAAACGCGCCGTTCCCGGAGAGTGTTTCACAGTGAACACATAAACCCCTCTACCGGGATGACGCAGCAGGTTTGACAGAAACCAGTCCCGAAAACAATCAATTTCGTCAGGGTTTGCATTAGGCGCGCCCATCCGAGCGGCGTCTGCTTTGGTCAGTTTCGCCCCTGAAGCAATAGCGTCTGCAACGGGAGCCAAATGCTGAGCGAGCCTCTGAGCTATGGGACGCTCGGTCTCATCACTACAAGCAATTACTACGCGCAGGTCGACAGCAGGGATAAACCCGTTTGAAGGTTGCGCAGCGACCCTGTTGTTCTGCAACTCCGCTTGCTCCGCGCGTCTCTGCGCCAAAGCAGGAATCGCGGACGCCAGAGTAGCAATCGTCGCACAGACCCAAGCTGAAATCCCCCATCTCTTCATGGTTCTACCTCATCTGCTGTGAAATGAGACTGCCTCAAGCGGCATCGTTTCTTTTTTCCACAGACTGGCGTCGTTTTTCTATGCTGAGGCTGCCATAGCCGCTTCATGATAAGTCCCTCCAAGATTAAAGCGTCCCTTTTGTCAGGCGAGGGGTCGTGGCGAGGTTTTATGTGCACTCGGTTCCTCTGGGAGGAACGCGACCAAGACGGGTAGTCGCTTTCCCTATAGGAGTTATTCCATATTTCGGGGGCGATTTCACATTTGAGGGACTTAAGTCCCTCCAGGATTAAATCGTCCCCGAAAGGGACAAAGCAGGCGCAGTGGATTACCGCGCGTAGGGGCACGCCCCCGTGCGTGCCCTGTGAAGTGGCACGTATCAGGGGCGTCAGTTTCTGGGCACGCACGGGGGCGTGCCCCTACACCGCGCCTGTCGGATGCCCCTTGCATCCATGTGTGAAAAGAGACACCTTAACATTTGAGGGACTTACGACGCGGAAACGGGCAGGATGACAGCGCGCGCGTTGGGCGATCCGAACCCGTATGTAGGGGTGCACTCGTTGTTGCAAGCGCCGCTGGCTAGCGCGGATGCTGCGATGGATGGGCTGCAGCTGGCGCTGGATGTGATAGGGATATTTGACCCCACGGGCTTGGTGGACTTGGTGAACGCGGGGATGTACGCCGCGCGTGGCAAGCCAGAGGATGCGTTTTTGACGGGATTGGGCGTCGTGCCTATCGTAGGCGACGTGGCAAAGGTGGCAAAATTGCCTCGACTGGCTCTTGCACCAGCGAGGAAAATTGACGCACACTGGGGAGCCGGAATGTACCGACATGGTGGTCTTACCACTACTATTGAGCATATCATGTACCGACACGGATGGAATTCAGGGTTCGCAAATGTAAGCCGGTTTTCACCGGGCACTTCAGCACGGGACATAGTTTCGTATGTTGAGGAAGCATTACGGTATGGAGACGTCCTGCAGAAAGGCGATGCCTATGAGGTAGAATACGACTTTGGTGAGGTTATTGGCGTCGATGTGCGTGGAAGACCTACTTCGCGCATCAAAGTAATCATTCGCGCACGAGACAAGGTGATCCGCACTGCTTACCCGTTTTGAGGTATCATTTTGGACACTTGGGAGATGGCAGTTGTGGAACAACCTATGCTCCAGTGCTTGATGCACGACATCGACGCTCAGCGCGCTGCAGAGATGCGCGAGGCAGTTGTGGCTGCCCTGCGCACAGG
>JAOAES010000147.1 GCA_026416655.1 Fimbriimonadales bacterium | reverse complement strand
CAGACTATTTGCGGAACGGCATGCCCATCGCCTTCAGCAGCGCGAACGCCTCCTCGTCGGTTTTGGCGGTCGTGCAGAAGGTGATGTCCATCCCGCGCAGGCGGTCGACCTGGTCGTAGACGATTTCGGGGAACAGAATCTGCTCGCGCAGTCCCATCGAGTAGTTGCCGCGTCCGTCGAACGAGCGCGGTGAAATCCCAGCAAAGTCGCGAATACGCGGCAGCACTACGTTGATGAGCTTCTCCATAAAGATATACATCCGGTCGCCACGCAGAGTGACTTTGCACCCGATGCGGTGTCCCTGTCGCAGGCGGAAGTTGGAGATGGCTTTCTTGGCGACGGTGACGACGGGCTTCTGCCCCGAAATCAGGGCGAGATCGCGCACGGCGTTTTCGAGCTGTTTCGGCTCCTGCTCACCCTTCCCCACGCCCATGTTAATCACGATTTTCTCCAGGCGCGGGATCTGCATCGGGTTGGAATAGTTAAACTGCTGTTGCAGTTGCGGGCGCACGACCTGTTCGTAGTGCGTGCGCAGGCGCGGGGTGATGCGCGCTACTGCGCCGTCGCCCGTCTCAAACAGTTTCTCTGTTTTCTGTTCCTTGCCCGCCTTTTTGCCTTGCGGTTGTTGTGGAGGCGGGGGCGTTTTTTGCTTAGCCATAGTGCATCCCTCACTTCTCAGCGTCGATCAGTTCGCCGCATTTTTTGCATTTGCGATAGAGTTTGCCGTCCTGCCCGCGCACACGCCCAACGCGCGTGGGCTTATCGCAGTGCGGGCACACCAGCATCACCTTGCAGGCGAACAAGGGCGCAGGCATCTGGATTTTCGCGCCTTTCTGATTGAGCATACGCGGCTTCTGATGCTTCCACACCAGGTTCAATCCGTCTACGACGACGCGGTTCTCGCGGGGCAGCACGCGCTGCACGCGCCCTCGCTGTCCCTTGTCCTTGCCCGAAATCACCTCGACGGTGTCGCCGAGACGGATTTTCATTCGAAGCGGTCGTTCGAGCTTGCGTACCATATTTCTCCCCTCCTACAGCACTTCGGGCGCGAGCGAAATGATGCGCATAAACTGTTTATCGCGCAGTTCGCGGGCGACGGGTCCGAAGATACGGGTTCCGCGCGGCTCGCCACTTTTCGGGTCGATGATAACGCAAGCGTTATCATCGAAGCGCAGCGTGCTGCCGTCGGGTCGGCGGATAGGCTTGCGTGTGCGCACAATCACCGCGCGCACCACATCGCCCTTTTTGATAGGCATATTGGGCGAGGCGTCCTTGACCGACGCCACAATCACATCGCCCACGTGCCCGTAGCGCGCGTTCGAACCTTTCAGCACGCGAATACACATCACCTCGCGCGCCCCTGAGTTGTCGGCGACTTTCAAGCGTGTAAATGGTTGTATCATCGCACATCCCTCCTGCTTACTGGGCGCGTTCTAAGATTTGGCGCACGCGCCAGCGTTTATGGCGGCTCAGCGGGCGCGTCTCTACGATTTCTACGCGGTCGCCCACGCGACACTCGTTGTGTTCATCGTGCGCCATGTATTTCTTGGTGCGCCGTATGGTCTTCTTGTAGAGCGGGTGGCGGTAGC
The DNA here is from genome assembly GCA_026416655.1 of Fimbriimonadales bacterium. Classification (GTDB taxonomy): domain Bacteria; phylum Armatimonadota; class Fimbriimonadia; order Fimbriimonadales; family GBS-DC; genus GBS-DC. Next base: position 6,689 of record JAOAES010000147.1, on the reverse strand, counting down.
TGCGCATCACCGCGACGACGACGGTCTTATCCATCTTGTCGCTGACGACCACGCCGATGCGCACCTTGCGTCGCCCCTTGTAAGGCGCTTTCTCGCCGAGCGTCTGCGGGGCTGCGCCCTCCGTCTGTGTTTCCGGTTGAATGACTTCTTCGTTCATATTTTGCTACTCCTCAGACGCCTGCCTCGCGTCGTTTCTCGTTGATGACGGTAAGTACGCGCGCGATGTTGCGCTTGAGCTGGCGCATCGAGTCGGTGTCTTTCAGTTGTCCGACGGTTTTACGCACACGCGCGCGATAATGCTCCATGCGCAAGTTGTCCAGTTCTTTCTGGAGTTCGGCTAAGGTCATTCGGCGGAGTTGCTCGGTTTTGAGGGGTTTCATGCGCCTTCACCTCCTGCCGTTTCGGTCTCCACGCCGAGCTGGAAGTCGGCTTTGGAGACGATTTTGGTTTTGATGGGCAGTTTATGGCTGGCGCGGCGGAGCGCTTCGCGGGCGCGCTCTTCGTCCACACCGCCGAGTTCCATAATCACACGCCCACGCTTGACGACGGCGACCCAGCCTTCCACGCTCCCCTTACCCGATCCCATGCGGGTTTCGGCGGCGCGTTTCGTGTAGGGCTTGTCGGGGAAGATGCGGAACCACGTTTTGCCGCCGCGGCGCAGGTAGCGCACGATAGCAACGCGCGCGGCTTCCATCTGGCGGTTCGTAATCCAGGCGGGTTCCATCGCCACCAGCCCGTAGTCGCCGAAGTGCAGTTCGCGTGCGCCTTTCGAGACGCCCTTGCGTCGTCCGCGCTGCTGCTTTCGGTATTTCGTTCGTTTCGGCATCAACATAGCGGTTCACCTCACTCTTCGACGGGCATTTCCGTCTGGGGCGCGCTGGGTGCAGCTCCTTCAGGTCGCGGGGGTCGTGCGCTGCGTCCGCCCTGTCCGCGTCCGCCGCCGCCTTGTCGTCCGCTGCCCCCGCGTCCGCGTCGTCGGCGTCCTGCGCCCGCGCGTTCACCGCCCCGTCCGGGCGCGCCTGCGCGTGCGCCACGGCGCATCTCGCTCGGCGTTGCCGACTCCGGCGTGGTCACCGACGAGAGCAGGATGCGTCGCTCCGTCATCGGAATATCGCCCTTGTAAATCCACACTTTAACCCCAATTGTGCCGTAAATTGTGTAGGCGGTCGCGAAGCCATAGTCGATTTCAGCGCGTAGCGTCTGCAGCGGCACACGCCCCCAGCGATCCCACTCGGTGCGGGCGATTTCCGCGCCGCCCAGTCGCCCTGCGACCATCACTTTGATGCCACGCAGGTTCATGCGCTGCGCCCGCGCCAGCGTCTGACGAATGGCGCGTCGGTGCGAGACACGGCGCTCCAGCTGGCTGGCGATATTTTCCGCCACGAGCTGCGCGTCCTGATCAGGGTTGCGCACATCCTCGACATCGATGCGTAGTTCGGGCTTATTGGGGTGCAACGCCTTGTAGACGGCGCGGGTGACCTCCTCGATGCCCTGTCCGCCGCGTCCGATGATTTGCCCGGGACGCGCGGCGTGGATGATGATGCGCACGATGTTCGCCGCACGCTCAATCTCGATGCGCGAGATGCCCGCGCTGTACCATTTCTGCTTAATCGTGCGCCGAATCAGGTAGTCCTCGTAGAGCATGTGGCGGTACTGCTTCTTCGGCGCGTACCAGCGGCTCTTCCAGTCGTCCGTAATGCCTACACGGAAGCCAATCGGGTTGATTTTCTGCCCCATTAGTTCTGCTCCTCCTGCTGCGGCGCGGCGGTTGCTTGGGCGCGGCGTGGACGCTGTTTCGGTTGTGGCACGCCGATGCCCAGCTCGATGGTGATGTGGCTGGTGCGCTTCAGGATGCGGAACGCGCGCCCGCGATCCTTGGGCAGGATACGCTTCCAGCGCGGTCCTTCGTCCACATAGGCGCGCTGGATATACAGCACGTTCGGCGAGAATCCGTCGTTATGGACCGCGTTCGCAATTGCCGATTCCAGCACTTTTCTCGTTACGCGCGCCGACTTGTTCGGTAAACGCTGGAGAATCACCATCGCCTCGTTTACCGGCTTCCCGCGCACCAGGTCAACTGCCAGGCGCGCTTTGCGCGGGGGTATCCGAACATAGCGTGCAACCGCCTTCATAACCGCCTCCTTATCGTTTCTTGACCTTCGAGGTCTTCTCTGAGCCTGCGTGCCCGCGGAAGGTGCGGGTGAGAACAAACTCGCCCAGTTTGTGCCCGACCATCTGCTCGGTGACGTAGACGGGCACGTGCTTGCGTCCATCATGCACGGCGAAGGTCAGCCCAATCATTTCGGGCACAATCATCGACCGACGCGACCAGGTTTTGATGGGCTTTTTCTGTCCGGGCGGCGCGTCCATCATCGCCAGCACCTTCTTCATCAGCTTCGGGTCGACATACGGTCCCTTTTTCAACGAGCGCGCCATAGGTTATTTCCTCCGTTTGAGAATAAATCGGCTGGTGCGTTTATTGCGTCGGGTTTTGACGCCGAGCGCGGGTTTGCCCCACGGGGTCTTGGGGTGGGGCAATCCGATGGGGGCTTTGCCCTCGCCGCCGCCGTGCGGGTGGTCGCGCGGGGTCATCGCCGAGCCGCGCACGTGGGGTCGCCGTCCCATCCAGCGCGATTTGCCTGCCTTGCCCCACACTTCGTTCTCGTGGTCTAAGTTGCCGACCTGCCCGACGGTCGCGCGGCACTGCAGGTGAATGAGGCGCATCTCGCCTGACGGCATGCGTAGGGTGGCGTAGTTGCCCTCTTTCGCCAGGATCTGCGCCGCCGCGCCCGCGCTGCGCACGAGCTGCCCGCCTTTGCCCGGGTACAGCTCGATATTGTGTACAAGCGTACCAACCGGGATGTTCTGCAGGGGCAGCGCGTTGCCGGGCAGGATATCGGCGTCGGGTCCGTTCATCACCGTCGCGCCGACTTCCAAGCCAACGGGCGCGAGGATATAACGCTTCTCGCCGTCCTCGTACTCCAGCAGCGCAATGCGAGCGGAGCGGTTCGGGTCGTACTCAATTGCCACCACTTTCGCCGCTATGCCGTCCTTGTTGCGCTTGAAGTCGATGATGCGGTAGAGGCGTTTATTGCCCCCGCCGCGATGACGTGCGGTCACGCGCCCCATGTTGTTGCGCCCGCCCGTCTTGCGCAGCCCCACCGTCAGACTCTTCTCCGGCTCTTTTTTGGTTATCTCCTCGTAGGTCGAGGTCTGCATGAAGCGTCTGCCCGGCGAGGTCGGTTTCCATTTCTTGATTCCCATAATTGCCTCCGCTTACAGGTTGAAGTCTTCGATGGTCTGGTCAGGCTTGAGCGTCACGATGGCTTTCTTCCATGCCTTCGTGTAGCCCTGACTGCGCAGTCCGACGCGTTTGGGCTTGGGCTTAACCCACATCGTGCGTACCTTGACCACGTCCACATTATAAAGTTGCTTAATCGCGTTTTTGATATCGATCTTTGTGGCGTCGTCTGCGACCTCAAACAGGTACTGGTTGTAAATCATCCGCAACATCGTGCCTTTTTCGGTAATCAGCGGGCGGATGATGACCTGAGCGGGATGTTTCATTGCGCCCACACCTCCTCCATTTTCGCAATCGCCTGCTTCGTGGCGATGACGCGCCGCGCTGGGATGATTTCATGCAGCGCGAACGCCGGTGCGATGCGCACCAGCACATTCGGGATATTGCGGAAGGATTTGAAAACGGTCTCGTTGGGTTCGTGGATAAGGATTAGCACACGCTCATTTTCTGCGCCAAGGGCTTTGAGGAACGCCGCCGCCTGTTTCGTCTTGATTTCGGGGAAGTTCAGTTCCTCCACCACGAGCAGCGCGCCGTTCTCCGCTTTATCGGCAAGCACCGTGCGGAAGGCGAGCCGTCGCTCCTTCTTGTTCACGATGGGGTTATAGTCGCGCGGGGTCGGTCCGTGAACCGTACCGCCTTTTCGCCAGTGCGGGGCGCGGATGGAGCCTTGTCGGGCGCGTCCGGTATGCTTTTGGCGCCACGGCTTGCGTCCACCGCCGCGCACTTCGCCGCGGGTCTTGGTGTCGTGCGTGCCCTGTCGCAGGTGGGCGAGCTGGGCAACCACCGTGCGATGTACCACGCCGGCTTTGCCCTGTGAGCCGAACAGGCGGTCGCTCAGTTCGACCTCCCCAATCGGTTGACCTTGCGCGTTATATAAACTGGCTTTCGGCATAGAAATCACCTCTACTGTTTCTGCACGTAGACAATCGAGCCGCGTCCACCGGGAATCGCGCCCTTAATCAGCACCTGATTCTTCTCTGCCAGAATCTTCACGATGGTCAGGTTGCGCGTGGTGACCTGGTCGCCGCCCATGCGTCCGGGGCTGCGCTTGCCCTTGAACACGCGCTGCGGACCCGTTGCGCCGCTGGAGAGCGGACGTCGGTGGGTCATCGAGCCGTGCGTCATGGGACCGCCGGCGAAACCGTAGCGGCGCACGACGCCCGCGAAGCCCTTGCCTTTCGAGACGCCCGTGACTTTGACGATTTCGCCCTCTTGGAACACATGCTCGGCGCGCACTTCCTGCCCACTAACCGCTTGCCCATCGACGATTTCGAACTCCTTCAGATGGCGCAGGGGTTTATCCAGCTCGGCTTTTTTGAACACGCCCATCATCGGTTTGTTCACGCGCTGGGTCTTGACAGGTTCGAAGCCGATTTGCGCGGCGTGGTAGCCGTCTTTTTCGGGCGTGCGCACCTGCACCACATGGCAGGGTCCCAGCTCCACGACGGTCACCGCGACCATGCGCCCGTTCTCGTCGAAGATGTGGGTCATGCCGAGTTTGCGCCCGATGAGTCCTTTCAGCACGGGTGGGGGCGGCAGGTCGCGTTTGGGTTTGGCAGGCGCGGGTTCTGCGGGCGTCTGCGGGGTTTCCGCTTCGCTCGCTTGCGCTGCGGCGGCTTCCGCCTCGCTGGCAGGCTCTTCTGCAGGCTCCGCTGCCGCCTGCTCAGTCGCCTCCGCCGCTTCGGCGGCTTCCGGCGCAGCCGACGCTGCTTCCGCCGTCGCCTCAGGCTGCTCGCCGTTCGCCTGCTGGGTCTCTTCTGCTACCTGTTTCTCTTCTTGCATCGCTACTGCCTCCCTATAGCTTAATCTCAATATCCACGCCGCTGGGTAAATCCAATCGCATTAAGGCATCAATCGTGCGGTTATTGGGTTCCAGGATATCGATGAGCCGTTTATGGGTGCGGATCTCGAAATGCTCCATTCCGATTTTGTCGATGTGTGGACCGCGTATGACGCAGAACTTGCGGATGTCGGTCGGCAGCGGTACCGGACCGCGCACCCGCGCGCCCGTGTTCTGCACCTGCTCGACAATCCGCTTCACGGATTGATCCAGCACGCGATGGTCATAGGCTCGTAGTCGTATCCTGATTTTGTCGCGTTTCATTGTCCTCTCCTCCAGAATCGGGGCGGAGGGGTATTATACCCGACCGCCCCAACCTGCGTTCACGCTTTAGTCCAGCATCTCTGTGACGACGCCCGCGCCCACCGTGCGACCGCCCTCGCGTATCGCAAAACGCAAGCCCGACTCAATCGCCACCGGAGACACCAACATAACCTCCATATTCACATTATCGCCCGGCATCACCATCTCCACACCTGCAGGCAACTTAATCTCACCAGTAACATCCGTCGTGCGGAAGTAAAACTGAGGACGATACCCCGTCACAAACGGCGTATGACGACCGCCCTCCTCCTTCCGCAACACATACACCTCCGCCTTGAAGTGCTTGTGCGGCTTGATGCTCCCAGGCTTCGCAATCACCATCCCACGCTCAATATCATCCCGATCCACACCACGCAACAGCAACCCCACATTATCCCCCGCCTCCGCCTGATCCAAAATCTTCCGAAACATCTCAATACTCGTCACCACCGTCTTGCGCGGCTCATCCCGAAAACCAACAATCTCTACCTCCTCGCCCGTCTTCAACACACCACGCTCCACACGACCCGTCGCCACCGTGCCACGACCCGTAATCGTGAACACATCCTCCACCGCCATCAAAAACGGCTTGTCCAACTCACGCGCCGGCAACGGAATGTAGGTATCCACCGCATCCAGCAACTCCCAGATCGCCTTAATCCAGCGATTGCTCGTGTTCCGAGTCCAGTCCTCATCCTCCGGCGCCTCCACCACCTTCAACGCGCTCCCGCGGATCACAGGCACCTCGTCGCCGGGGAACCCGTACTTGCTCAACAACTCCCGAACCTCCAACTCCACCAAATCCAGCAACTCCGGATCGTCCACCGCATCCACCTTGTTCATAAACACCACAATCGCCGGCACATTCACCTGACGCGCCAGCAAAATGTGTTCCCGCGTCTGCGGCATCGGACCATCCGTCGCCGCCACCACCAGAATCGCCCCGTCCATCTGCGCCGCGCCCGTAATCATGTTCTTGATGTAGTCCGCGTGCCCCGGACAGTCCACATGCGCATAGTGGCGGTTCTCGGTCTGATACTCGGCGTGATAGATGTTGATGGTCACGCCGCGGGCGCGCTCTTCGGGCGCGCTGTCAATCCGCTCATACGGCTGGTATTCGGCAAGCCCGTTCTTGCTCAGCACGCGGGTAATCGCCGCGGTCAGCGTCGTTTTGCCGTGGTCTACATGCCCAATCGTACCGATATTCACATGCGGCTTCGTGCGCTCAAACTTCTGTCGTGCCAT
>JAOAES010000140.1 GCA_026416655.1 Fimbriimonadales bacterium | reverse complement strand
CCCATCGTCTACACCAGCGCGGACAGCGTGTTCCAAATCGCGGCGCACGAGGCGGTCATCCCGCTGGACGAACTCTATCGGATGTGCGAAATCGCGCGGGAACTGCTACAGCCCCCGCACCATGTGCAGCGCGTCATCGCCCGCCCGTTCATCGGCGACAGCCCGGAGACCTTCAAGCGCACCGAGAACCGCCGCGATTTCCCCCTGCCCCCGCCCTACAACCTCATCGACGCGCTGGCGGAGCGGGGGATTGGCGTCTATGGGATTGGCGTCGTGCCTGAGCTGTTCGTGTATCGTGGCTTTCGGCATGCCGAGCGCACGCAGAGCAACCCCGACCACTACGACGCCCTGCTGCGCGCCCTGCAGAGCGACTGCGCGTTCCTCTTCGCCAACTTCGAGGACTTCGATATGCTCTACGGGCATCGCAACGACCCGCAGGGCTTCGCCCGCGCGCTCGCCGCGTTCGACGAAATGCTCCGCGACCTGCTGAGCCATCTGCGCCCCACCGACCTGCTCATCCTGACCGCCGACCACGGCAACGACCCCACCACGCCCAGCACCGACCACTCGCGCGAGTATCTGCCCTTGCTACTTTATAGCCCCGCCGTCGCGGAGGGGGTAAACTTGGGCGTGCGCCAAACGCTTGCCGACCTCGGCGCGACCGTGGGCGCACTTTGGAACATTATCTTATCTGAGGGTACGCCATTCCTGCCGAGATAGAGAATACCCCAGAAATTTCTTGGGCTATAATATAAGCGCGTGGCGAAGGGTACTCCATCGGTATCTTGAACGATAGGAGGAACAGGATGAGTGGCAGCTTAGGAACTGGGGAAACCGTTTTCAGAGGCGATGGTTCTCTCCGACTACGAAAGGGAACCTCGACGATGCTGTGGGCGCAGACTCTTGTAATACTACTCTGCCTGGTGTTCGCGCCGAACCCGCTCCTTGCTCAGGGGCGTCCTGATGTGCTGTGGATGCGCGGTGGACATAATTCATGGATTACCGCGGTTGCCTTCTCCCCAGATGGGCAGTACTTGGCGTCGTGCGGCGGCTACATCGAGGACCGCACTGTGAAGATCTGGCGCGTCGCGGATGGCGCGCTCATACGCACGTTTTCGTTAGACGAGTGGCCAAGTTCCGTAGCGTTTTCCCCCAACGGTCAACTGCTCGCTGCGGGGTCGGCGGATCGCACGGTGCGTATGTGGCGGTTGTCAGACGGGCAACTGGTGCGCACAATTGCCACGGGACACACAGATGATATCTACTCGATAGCCTTTTCCCCCGACGGACAACGCCTTGCGACAGCCAGCAACGATGTGCGCGTCTGGAATGTGTCTACTGGGGGGCGCCTTCGCACCCTTACCGCGCATCAGGATCGCGTGTTTGCAGTCGCGTTCTCGCCTAATGGACAGTTTCTTGCCAGCGCCGGCTGGGATTACACTATCAGGTTGTGGCACGTGTCGAACTGGCAACTAATAAGCACGCTGACTGCAGATGAAAACTATGTCCTGTCGGTAGCATTCTCCCCCGACAGTCAGTACCTCGCATCAGGGCACTCAAGCGGCGATATTCGCCTCTGGCGTGTCGCAACAGGACAGATTCACTCTACGCTTTCCGGGCATAGCCGCTGGGTAATTGCGCTGGCGTTTACTCCTGATGGACAGCGTGTGGTGTCAGGGAGCCATGACCGCACCCTCCGCGTGTGGCGAGTGAACGAAGGCGTTTCGGAGCGCGTCATTACGGCGCACGGCGATGTCGTTTCCGCCGCCGCTTTATCGCCTACGGGGGATCTAATAGCCTCTGGCGGTGGATTTGATGACCGCACGCTCAAGCTCTGGCGGCTCGCCGACGGACAACTGCGTACGCTCTCTAATTACACCCAACGCATCCACACCCTAACCTTCTCACCTGACGAACAGTATGTGGTCTCAGGCGACTACAACGACGAAATCAAAGTACGACGCACGACCGACGGCGAATTGCTCCAGACGCTCACCGGGCATGGGGGAGACATCTACGCCGTTACGTTCTCACCTGATGGACGCTACTTGGCTTCGGGAGGTGCAGACCGCACCGTGCGCCTCTGGCGCGTCGCCGATTGGCAGTTCTTGGGGATACTGACAACCCACATCGGACCTGTCGAGTCGTTAGCGTTCTCGCCCGATGGGCAGATGCTCGCCTCTGCAAGCGATAATATGATTAAGTTCACGCGCGTTTCAGATGGACAACTCATCCGCGCCGTGAACACGAACGGCACACTAACCCTCGCTTTTTCTCCTGATGGACAGTACCTGGCTTCGGGCGACAGATACGGGAACGTCCGACTGTGGAATGTGGCTACGGGCGCGCTGGTCCGTACCCTTTTAGGACATACGGACGGGGTTCTATCCGTCGCTTTCTCGCCTGACGGGACGATGCTGGCTTCCAGCGGCGCGTATTACGACCGTACGGTGCGCCTCTGGCACGTCGCGGATGGACAGCCCCGATTTACTTTGAGGGGGCATAGGGAAGAAGTGTATCAGGTAGCGTTCTCACCAGATGGGAACTACCTGTTTTCGGGCAGCCGTGACCGCACAATTCGAGTGTGGCGAGTCGCTGACGGCGCGTTGTCGCAACTCTACAACGACGAGATGGGCTACGGCGTCTTGAGCTTGCAGGTCGCGCCGAGCGGCATGTTCTTCGCCTATGGGCGAATCGACTCGACTTTAGTGCTGGCGCGCAACCCCTTCTATACCCCTCCTCCTGAGGGCGATCTGAACCGCGATGGCTGTGTAGACGACGCCGACCTGTTGATCGTGCTGTTTCACTATGGACTGTCTGGTGGAGGCGTACGAGGCGACGCCAATCGCGACGGGATTGTCGACGACGCCGATCTGCTAATCGTGCTTTCCAACTGGGGCGCGGGATGCTGACGCTAAAAACGACAGGAATCTCGTCGTCGCCCGCGTAAATAACTCGTATGCCCACCTTCAAAATCGGCATCAACCGCTGGACAATGCCCGGCGATTGGGACGCCAAAACCTGCCTGCGCGTCGCCAAAGAGTCGGGCTTTGACTCTATCGAGTTCAACATGGACTTTGAGGGCGCGCTCAGCCCCGCCACAAGCGACGCCGACGCCCAAGCCCTTCGGCGCGAGGCGGACGCGCTCGGCGTGGAGCTGAGTGCGCTCTCCACAGGCGTCTACTGGCAAAAGCCGTTTACGCACCCCGACCCCAAAGTGCGCGAGGAGTCCCTCGAGCTCTGCCGCCAGCAGTTGCGCCTCGCGCAGGCGATGGGCGTGGACGCGATTCTCGTCGTGCCTGGCGTGGTGAACCCCGAAACGCCCTACGACCTCGCCTACGAACGCGCCAAGACCGCCCTGCAACAGCTCGCCCCCGAAGCCGAACGGCGCAAGGTGAGCATCGCGATTGAGAATGTGTGGAACCGCTTCCTGCTCAGCCCGCTGGAGATGCGCGACCTGATCGACTCGCTCGGCAGCCCGTATGTCGGCGTCTACTTCGACGCGGGCAACATCCTCGCCTACGGCTACCCCCAGCACTGGATCGCCATTCTGGGCGGGCGTATCAAGCGCGTGCATGTGAAGGATTTTCGGGGCGACATCGGCAACATTCAGGGCTTTGCGAACCCGTTGCAGGGCGATGTGCCATGGCTCGCCGTGCGCGCCGCGCTGGAGGCGATAGGCTATCGGGGCTACATCACGGCGGAAGTGAGCGGCTATCGCCTGTTCCCCGAACTCGGCTTGCGCCACATCGCCGATGCGCTGCGGGCGGTGTTCCAAAGTTAAAGCTCCGCCCAGCACAGACTCCGTCGCGTAGGCAGGACACAGGCTGGTTTCATGACGCCCTAACGAAGGACGCCGTCGTGCCACCAGCGTTCCTGCCCACGATTTTCAACGGGCGTCAGACGGACTCAGTAGCCTGAACCGCCGCCCATATACTGTTCGAAGAACTTGCGTCCCAGCTCCATCATCTCGCGCTGCTGTTCGGGCGAGAGGGACTGCCAGTATTCGAACGACATGCGCATCCCTTCCAGAATCATCTGGTTGCGCAGGGCGGGGTCGGCGTTCATCCACATACTCATGCCCGCGCGCAACGCCTGGCTGCGCTCTTCGGGACTCATTTTGGCGAGCAGTTCGAAAAGTTGTTGCTGGAGCTGGGCGAACTGTTCGGAAGGCGTGCCGCGCAACGCCATCTGCTGCGGGCGCGGGTTCAAAATCACGTAGACAGGCTTTGCACTGAACGGCGGTTGCATCTGCTCCAGCGTCGCCTCCAGATTCGAGGGCGCGGGATAGTTCGCCACGAACGAGTTCAGTGTCGCCGTGCGTGGGTTTACCACCATGACACCGCCGAGTTCGATGGTGAGCAGCGCGCGCGTCGCGCTCAAAATCTGCTCTGGGGTCGGCTCCATGCCCAGCACCTTGTTGGTATACACCTTGCGCCAGACCACATCACGCGCGTTGGCAACCAGCTCATCGAGGGCTTTCTCCAGCGTATCCGCCTGCGTTGGGGTCACGCGCGCCGTCAGCGTGGGATCCACGATGATTTGCACTTTGAACTTCTGAGCGACTTCCTGCGCTGCCTGCGCAATCGGGACGCGCCCGTCATCCTGCTGTTTCGAGCCGCGCTGAGTGCGCCCACCTGTCTGCGCACCGCTCAGCGCAACGGTCAGCGCCAAGCCCACCAGCCATACCATTCGCATTTTCATTTTCCTCCGTTCCCAAATGGCAGGAATCGACTCCCGCCTGTGGTATTATACCGCACCGCTTGCGGGAAATGAGAAACATGCTATAATTATGCGAGCGGCAGGGACTATGGGTAGGAGTGATAACCGATGGCTATGACACGCAGAACAGCGGGCGAATACCTGCTGGAGAAGGGGTTAGTCACGCAAGAACAACTGGAAGACGCACGCCGAGTGCAACAATCGACGGGGAAAGACCTGATTCAGATACTGATTGATCAAGCGGTGGTGAGCGAGCGCGACGCCTATGAGGCGAAAGCGTTCGAGTTGGGCATGCCCTTCGTTGATCTCGATCGCGTGCAACCGGAGCCGTCCGCGATTAATGTCGTCAAGGAGCATATCGCCAAACGCTACAACGTGATTCCCGTGAAGAAGGATGGGAACATCCTCTATTTGGCGATGGCGGATCCGAATAACGTGATGGCGATTGACGACGTGCGGGTGAACTCGCGTTGCACGGTGCGCCAAGTGATAGCGGCGCCGGGAGCGATCGAGGATGCGATTCGTAAAGCCTACGGCGGTTCAGCGACAGACGGCGCGCCGGCAGCCGGCGGCGGCGAGAGCGCGGCGCCCGTGCGGGCACAAGACCTGCGCGGCAGTGTGATGACCGACATCGCCGCCTACAGCGCGCGCGGCGACGCCGAAGAAGACGAAAAAGCCGTGCTGCGCGAAGCCGAAGAGGGTCCTATCGTGCGCGTGGCGAACACCATCATCCAGCAAGCCATCCAAGAACGCGCCAGCGACATCCACGTGGAGCCACAAATCCGCAACCTGCGCATCCGCTATCGCATCGACGGCGTGCTGCACGAAGCCCTCTCGCTGCCCAAGTACGTCCAAGCCCCGCTCATCTCGCGCTACAAAATCATGGCGGAGATGAACATCGCCGAGAAACGCCTGCCCCAAGATGGACGTATCCCTATCCGCTACCAGAACAAGGACTACGACCTGCGCGTGTCGTCGATTCCTACCCCCCACGGCGAAAAAATCGTCATGCGTATCCTGGACAAGACCAGCGTGTTGCTGGGCTTGAACAAGCTCGGTTTCACGCCCGAAACGCAGGCACGGCTCGAAGAGCTGGTCATCCAGCCGCAGGGCATGGTGCTGTCCACCGGTCCCACAGGTTCGGGCAAGACGACCACCCAGTATTCGGTACTTCACAAACTGAACTCCGTCGAAAAGAACATCTTGACGATTGAAGACCCGATCGAGTACCAGCTGCCGGGCATCGCGCAGGTGCAGGTGAACCGCAAGGCAGGCTTGACCTTCGCGAGCGCGCTGCGCGCGTTCCTGCGTCAAGACCCCGACATTATCATGGTGGGCGAGATGCGCGACCTGGAGACGGCGGAGATTGCCATCGAAGCCGCGCTGACAGGGCACTTGGTTCTCTCGACGCTGCACACGAACGACGCGCCGTCCGCTGTGATTCGTATGGTGGACATGGGCGTGGAGCCGTACCTGATTGCAGCGACCGTGACGGGCGTGATGGCGCAACGCCTCGCGCGCCGCGTGTGCCAGCACTGCAAAGAGCCGCGCGAAATCCCCGCCGCCGACCTGCGCGCGTTCGGATTCCAAATTGAAGATCCCGACCAGATGGTGACTATCTGGGAAGGCGTCGGCTGCGACCACTGCCGCGGACGCGGATTCGCCGGGCGCGTCGGCATCTACGAACTGATGGTGGTCAACGCCGAAATCGCCGAACTCATCGTGCGCCGCGCGCCGCTCTCCGACATCAAAGAGGCGGCGAAAGCGAACGGGATGAAGGAACTGCGCGAGGACGGACTGATCAAGGTTCTCGAAGGCGTCACCACGCCCGACGAGGTGCGCCGCGTGGTCTTCACCGCAGGATTCTATTGATACTATAAGGAGGTCTCACCGAACCATGAATATGAACCCGACACCGAGTATGCCTGCGAATGGAGGTGGGGCGGCGACCGCCGTTCCCGCTACACCCACTGCGCCGGTCGCTGTGGCGCAACCACGCAGCCTCGAAGACACCCACATCGACGAGCTGCTCTACATCGTCACCGAAAAGGGCGCGTCCGACCTGCACCTCTGCCCCTTTGTGGAGCCGGTGATTCGCGTCGACGGGCAACTGATGCGCCTCAACTACGAAAAAGCGCAGCCCACACAGACGCAGCGCATGATGTACGAAATCCTGACCGACGAACAGATCCAAAAGTTCGAAACGAATTACGAGCTGGACTTCTCCTACAGCCTGCACAAGATTGCCCGTTTCCGCGTGAATGTGTACAAAGATAAGGGCGCGGTCGCCGCAGCATTCCGCCTGATTCCTGCCCGCGTGCCCACCATTCGCGAGCTGAACCTGCCCCCTGTGCTGGAAGAACTCACCCGCCGCCCGCGCGGATTGATACTGGTGACCGGTCCCACAGGTTCGGGCAAGTCCACCTCGCTCGCGGCGATGATTAACCAGATCAACACGGAACGCAGCGTGCATATCATCACCGTTGAAGACCCCATCGAGTACCTGCACCAGCACAAGTCGAGCATCATCAACCAACGCGAGCTGGGGCAGGACACCAAGTCGTTCGCCGCTGCGCTCCGCTCGGCGTTGCGTGAAGACCCTGACGTGATTCTCGTGGGCGAGATGCGCGACTTAGAAACCATCCAGCTCGCCATCACCGCCGCCGAGACGGGACACCTGGTCTTCGCAACGTTGCACACGAACAACGCCGCCGAGTCGATTGACCGTATCGTTGACGTGTTCCCGCCGGGACAGCAGGAGCAGATCCGCATTCAGCTGGCGAATAACCTGCAGGCGATTATCAGTCAGCAGCTGTTGCCGCGCGCAGGACAGCCGGGGCGTGTGCCCGCTGTGGAAGTGATGATCGCCACGCCCGCAATTCGAAACCTCATTCGCGAGAACAAGACCCACCAGATTCACACGATGATTCAGACCAGCGGGCAGCTGGGCATGCAGACGATGGATCAGTCGCTGCGCGACCTCTATGTGAAGGGCTGGGTGACCTACGAAGAGGCGATGTCGCGGGCGATTAACCCCGACGAGCTGCGCAAGATGATCGCGCCTACAGGCGGCGTACCCGGTGCGCCGGGAACCCCACCGCCCCCACGCGGACGCTAAGTTTCAGGAGGCGACAAGGTTATGCCCTATTTCAACTATACGATTCGGGACGCCAACGGTCAGACCCGTTCGGGCAAGGTGGAAGCCCCGAACGCTGAGGAGCTGAGGAAACGGCTGCAGGCGGAAGGGCTACAGGTGCTGGAGGTCACCGAAGACCGCAAAGCACCGCGCGTGCCGGCGGGCGGCTACGGGCGCGTGAAGCTGAGCGACCTGGCGATTTTCGCCCGCCAGTTCTCCACGATGCTCGACGCGGGCGTGTCGCTCATCCGCTGCCTCGATGTGTTGCAGGCGCAGACAAACAACGCTCGCCTGCGCAAGATTCTGATGGATCTCTCTGCCCGCGTCGAATCGGGCGAGAGCCTCTCGCGCTCGATGGCGCGCCACCCGAAAGCGTTCAGCCAGCTGATTATCGGTCTGATTCGCGCGGGCGAGGTCGGCGGCGTGCTGGAGGAGTCGCTGCAGCGCATAGCGGGCTTCCTTGAGAAAGATGTGGAGCTGCGGCGCAAAATCCGCTCCGCGCTGACCTACCCTGTCATCGTGTTGCTGGCGGCGGTCGGTATCGTGATTTTCCTGGTGTCGTGGCTCGTGCCGCAATTCGCCAGCCTGTTCAAGGAACTCGGCATCAAGGAGATGCCCGCCCCCACGCAGTTCCTGATTGACCTCAGCGCGCTCTTCACCCAGCGCTGGTATGTGGTGATTATCGCGGTGGTGGCGGTGCTGATTGCGTACAAGCTCTTCGTCAGTACGCGCGTGGGGCGGCGCGTCGCCGACCGGGTGAAGCTGCGCGTGCCCGTGTTCGGACCGCTCCATCACAAAATCGTGATGGCGCGCTTCAGCCGCACGATGGGCACGCTGCTCGCGTCGGGCGTGCCGATTCTGCAAGCGATGGAGACCGTCGCGGGCGTCGTGGGCAACTCGGTCGTGTCGGACGCCGTGATCGAATCTCGCGCCCGTATCCGCGAGGGCGAGAAAATCGCCGACCCGCTCCAGCGCAGCAAGATGTTCCCGCCGATGGTGGTGCATATGGTCAGCGTCGGCGAGGAGTCGGGTTCGCTGGATCACATGCTCAATAAAATCGCCGACTTCTACGAGAACGAGGTGGAGATGACCATCGCCAGCCTCACGGCGGCGATTGAGCCGGTGATGATTGTGCTGCTGGGCTTCATCGTCGGCTTCATCGTCATCTCGATGTTCCTGCCGATGATTGAGGTGATTTCGAACCTCAGCCAACAGCAAGGTTAATGCTTCCTGCGTGGAGCATCGTCTTCGGCATTGCGTTCGGGGCGGCGGTAGGCAGCTTCTTGAATGTGCTCATCTACCGCCTGCCCCGAAACCTTTCGATAGCGTTCCCGCCGTCGCACTGCCCTGCTTGCGGGCATCGGCTGGGCGTGCGCGACTTAGTGCCCCTGTTGAGTTATCTGGCTCAAGGGGGCAAGTGTCGCTACTGTCGCGTGCCGATTCCCGTGCGCTACTTTCTGGTGGAGCTGTGGAACGCGGTGGTGTGGGCGTGGCTGTGGCACCAGTGGCTGATTGTGGGCGAGTCGCCCTTGCGCTTTGTGTTCTATGCGCTGGCAGCGTCGGTGCTAATTGCCATCTTTTTTATTGACCTGCAGCACTACATCATCCCCGACGAGCTGAATGTCGCCCTGCTGATTCTGGGGTTGCTGCACGCGGGGCTGTTGAAGGGCGCGCCGACGGACTGGGACTGGGCGTCGCTGGGCGTGTTGAGCCTGCGCAACGCCGCGCTGGGCGCGCTCATCGGCGCGGGACTGTTCAGTTTGATAGCGATTCTGGGGCGGGTTGCCTTTCGTAAGGATGCGATGGGGCATGGCGACATCAAGTTGGTGCGCGGGATGGGCGCGCTGTTGCTTGCGCCCGGCATGCTGGTCGCTTTCGCCGTCGCGATTGCAGCAGGCGCGATACTGGGCGGGCTGTGGACGCTGCTGCGGAGCCGTCAGGCGGCACGAGCCAGCCACGCCGAAGAAGCCGAAGAGGAGTTGCCCCCTCCTGAACCCCTTGCGAGTCTCCTGCTCTCATGCGCTCTCTATACGCTCTGGGTGGACGCGCTGATTACCTTGTTGCCACGCCGCGTGCAGCAGCGAGTGTACGCCGCGCTGGGGCAACCCGAAGAGGAACTCGCCGACGACTCGTTCGAAGAGACGCCTACCATGTTGCCGTTCGGTCCGTTTCTGGCAGTGGGCGCGCTCCTGGTGATGCTGTTCGGCGGCGCGTTCGCGGGATGGGTGCGAGCCTATATCGAGTGGGCGGGGCTTTAACTAATGCACAGCAACAGAGATTGTCAATCCGAGTCCGTTAGCGCCAATACCTGCTGAAGCAGGTGGATTATTCGCTCCTCGCGCTCTTGTAGGAAAGTGTCTTCCTGCAAGCTTTCGTGCAGTAGTTGGAGAATTTCGGTGCGAATTTGCAGCCAGCGCACTCGGCGCTGCTGGTTTGCCCGCCGAATCTGGCGCAGCTTTACTAACGAGGCGCGATTGAGATGCAGCAACTCTATATGCAGCGCACCGCGGGGCGTCAGCGCGGCGAGTTGTCCATCTTCCAGTTCCTGAAGATGCAGGCTCAAGTCGTCCAACAAGGGATGCAAGAGGCGTCTCGACTCGTCTTCACTCCAGTAATCGTGCTTGAAGCGATTGCAGGCTGGGCAGCAGTAAATGAGGTTTTCGAACTCCTCGCCGCCGCCTGCGCTAAGGGGGCGGTAATGGTCGATTTCCAGCAGTGCGCCTACCTCATGCTCTGCTACGCCGCAGTAACCACAGCGATAGCTGAATCGTTCGCGTACTCGTTGGAGCCGCTGCTGCGCGCTCATTCCTTCGTACCGAGCGTCACGCCCTGCCGTTGCGAGCGTAGTCGCTGATATTCCCCTTCTAATTCCTGAATCCGCGCCTCCAGCTGTGCCCGATACTGGCGACGCTCTTCCAGCAACCTCAGTAACTGCGCTTTCTCCGCCTCCGCGTCAGCGATCGCCTGCTCCAGCGCAGCCGCTTCTTCGTCATAGCGATGAAAAGCGGAACGGAGCATTTCCTGTTCTTCCTGTTCTATCTGCAGAGCCAGCTGTCTCCACTCCTCCAGCTCAGCCTCGCTTAGCTGACCTGCCATCCGCTTACGCGACAGATCGTTCCAGCGCGCTTGCAACGCCTCGTTCCAGCGCAACATAGCAAAGGTATTGTACCTGAGTGTAGCAGTCTACGACTAATCCCCGCTCCGGCACTGCAAAAGGCGACGAAGGTTAGATATCGAGTTCGTTGGGCTTTAGAGGTATAATAGACGCGCCGCCTTCAGGCGGAGGGAAATCTATGTTCGGAAGCATCGGATTCACCGAAATCATGGTCTTGTTCGTGATTGCGCTGCTCATCTTCGGTCCGCGCAAGCTGCCGGAGATAGCGCG
>JAOAES010000127.1 GCA_026416655.1 Fimbriimonadales bacterium | reverse complement strand
AACAGCCAGCCAAAATTGCCCGGCCACTGGACGCCCATCGAGTAGTTGCCGTGAGTCACGCCAGTCGTTGCACGAAATACTTGCCAACCCTGCGGCGGATTGCTGGTAAAGCCGTGCAGGTCTTCGGTCTCGAACGAGTAGATAATCTGCGCGGGCGCGCTCGCCACAAGGAACGCGCCCAGTAAAACGCCAAACCAGTAGGTACGCTTCATCGCTCTGAACCTCCATCGCGTTGGATTGAAACGCTTCAACGCATGTCTATTATACATCGATTCTGGGGCAGATTCCTGCAATACGGTGGGGATTTTGGGAAAAACGGACTTAAAACAGGGCGATTGCCTGCAGATACCAGCCTGCTCGCGTGTCGGGCGCGCCGTCGTCGCGTAGGCGACTCGCGCGATAGCGCAAAGCGAGCATGCTTCGCTCAGTGACCTGATAGCCCATCAGCAGTTCCAGCGTGTAGCCCCGCATGCCAGGGCGGTACTCGTGGAAACGGCGCAGGTTCGCGTAATCGAGGGCGTAGAGCCAGCGTCCGCTCTCGTATTCAGCGCGGGCGTAGAAGCCGATCCGGTTCGCGCCGATAGGGTGTCCCATCGGCAGGTCTTTGTAGTAGTAAGCATAGCGGCGCGGGTGATTGGAATTATCGTACACGCCGCCTGTACGTGTGCCGTCGGAGCGCACGATTTCCAAAATCAGGCGCGTGTTGGGCGCAGGGTGAAGCCGCGCGCCGATTAGTGTAGCGACTTTACGCGGAGTGAGCGATGAGCCGCCAAGCGCTGTGGGCGCACGCATATCGTCCATCAGCCAGAAGAGGTAGAGGCGGTTCAGGGCATCGGGCTTGTAGACGATCCCCACCTCTGCCAGGTAGTTGAACCAGCCCGAGCCGCGTGAGGCGTCGCTGTACCACTTCTGATAGAGATAATAGGGCACAACTTGGCTGACCGCCGCGCCGGGCAGATCCAACGCTTTAAATGCTTCGGCGAGTGCGAGCGTCCACCGCGCATCGAGGTCGCGCTCAAAGCGTCGCGCGCTCCACCAAGTCGGCTCCCCGTCCTGCTCGAACTGGCTCAGGAACTGCTCGAACCGCCATTCACCCAGCAAGGGGATCCGTAGAGGGAACTGCACATGAACGAAGGGCACGGCGGGCATCGCATCGTTGACGAGCAGTCCGCCGCTATAGCCGCCGCGCCAGCGCAGGGTTCCGTAGCCCACTTGCCAGCGCCACTCCCCTGTTTGCAGGGTCAGCCTGGCGTAGGGGACCGCGCCGAACGCGCTGGGGTTCACACCGTCGCGTCGTCGTGCGTCGCTCCAGACCGCCTCCAGCAACGCCTGTTCGTCGATTGTCCACGCCCCCGTTATGCGATAAGCGCCCTCGGCGGCGCGCCAGTCGCTGCGGTCGGGGTAGGCGAAGCCTTCCATCGCCACAATAAAAACGGTCGTATGGGGGGGCAAGGCGGTTTCGGCGTGCAGTTTCCAGCGTGCAATCTGGGTTTCGGGTCGCGCGTCGCTTTTGAGCGCGTTCAGGAACTCATCCGCGCTTAGAGGGATGCGCATTAGGGCGCGGGGCGTCGGCTGCATGCGCGACAGATAATCATAGAGGGGGTCATCGCGTGAGGGTAGCTGCTGCCCTAAGCAAGCGCCCGTCAACACGAGCGTAAGGAACGCAATCCAGTATCTCAACTGCCCACCGCCCTCCGCTCGTGTAGCGTTAACTTCCCTGTCGCCAGCTCCATCAGCAGGGCGCGCGCCGCATCGGCTTGCTCCTTCTCACAGAGATTGAGCAGCGTCTCCAGCTGGCTCTGGAGCCAGCGCCAGTTCGGCGCGGTATTGTTGCGCACGCGCTTAATCTTGGAATTGGCTGTATCCTCCAGCACCTCTTGGTCGTAGCACAGCTGCTCGTGGAGCTTCTCACCAGGGCGCGTGCCCGTGAACACAATCGCGATATCCTGACCTGGCACCAATCCGTAGAGGCGTATCAGGTCGTGCGCCATGTCGATGATTTTGATCGGCTCGCCCATATCGAGGATATAGATATCGCCGCGGCTGGTGAACGCGCCCGCGCGCAGGATAAGGTGAACTGCCTCATTAATGCTCATGAAGTACCGCTGCATGTCGGGGTGGGTGATGCGGACGGGTCCCCCCTGCTCGATTTGTGCCTGTAAGGTCGGGACAAGGCTGCCGCGACTGCCCAGCACGTTGCCGAACCGCACGATGGCGAACTCGGTCTTGCCTTCGCAAGCGAGCGCGCTCACAATCATCTCACCGACTCGCTTCGTCGCGCCCATGATGCTGACGGGGTCAACCGCTTTATCGGTGGAGACATAGACGAACTTGCGCACGCCGTGGCGCAGGGCGGTCTCCGCCATAACCCACGTGCCCAGCACGTTGTTTTTGATTGCCTCGATGGGGTTCGCCTCCATCAGCGGCACATGTTTGTGTGCAGCAGCGTGAAATACGAGCGTCGGCTGCTCGCTACGGAACACCGCCTCGATGCGGGCAGCGTCCCGCACATCGGCGATGACGCACACAGGTTCATAGTTCATGCGTGTTCGCAGCTCGTGGTCGATCTGGTAGATGCTGTTTTCCCCTTTGCCCAACAGGGCGAGGCTGGCAGGTCCGAGGTCAGCAATCTGCCGCGCCAGCTCGCTGCCGATGGAGCCGCCCGCACCCGTGATGAGCACGCGTTCGCCTGCGATATAGTCCGCCACAGGACGCAGATCGAACTGCACGGGCGCGCGCCGCAGCAAATCCTCGATATTCACCTCGCGGATTTGGGTCAGCTGAAAGCCCTGAGTGGGTTCAAAAGTAGGTACGATGCGCACCCGCGCGCTGGTGGAGCGACAGATATTGAAAATTCGGCGCACGACCCCACCGTCGGCGGAGGAAATTGCGATAATTACATCGTGAACGCCATATTCAGCAACGATTTGGGGGATGTCCTGGGTGGTTCCCAGGCAGGGGTAGCCGTGGATATACATCGATTGCTTCTGTGGGTCGTCGTCCACAAAGCCCACGACGCACAACTCTGCCTCAGGATTACGCCGTGTCTCCCGCATGACGACCTCGCCTGTGTCGCCGCCGCCCACCACCAGCGCGCGGCGACGCGGCGTCTGATTCCTCGCGTAGGCGACATACCAGTCGTATAAACGCCGCCCGATGCGTGGGGCGGATAGCGAGGTTGTGGAGAGAAACCCAAACAGAACCCACTCTGCCAGCGAGAACGGACGCCCTCCGTAGTAAGCGAACGCCAGCATCCCGACCAAGCAAGCCGTGCTTATCCCAACGCTCGCTTTCAGCAGGCGAAAAATGTCCATAATGCCCGCGTAGCGGCTATGCACTCGATACATCCCCTGAATGAACAGCGCCCCTACCCCAACAACAGCAATCAGAGGCGTAAGCCACTGCAGCAAGGCGCGATCAGGCGCCGTGTATCGAAAATCCTGTACAAGCCCAATCGAGAACAACAACGACGCTGAAATCAGCAGAATATCGGTGAACACCGCTCTGAGAAACCCCGCCCAGCGCCGAGGGGGTATCTGTCGCAGCCATCCTAACGTGCCCTTTTTCTGCAAGGCTTCCCTCCGTAGAATCCAGTTTGCCGCAGACCGCCAGCGAGAACTCGCCCTGTAAAGTATACCCGCATAGAACGGATTTGAAGGGGCTTGGGTATACTTTGGATGCGCGGAGCGGTGCCCGAGCGGCTGAAGGGACACGACTGGAAATCGTGTAGGCTCCGAAAGGGGTCTCGTGGGTTCGAATCCCACCCGCTCCGCCAGAGTTCACGCCAGAATGAACCGCACCATCCCATGGAGCAGCCATAGAGCAAGCAGCGCAATCAAGACTAAGTGAAAGCGATCGAGGTCGAGCCTGAGCGTGCGCCCTGAAGCCAGTGCAACGAGGCTATTCAACCCCACCACCACCGCCGCCGCCACAATCACGAAGCCCATAGGATTCGCCTTCCATGCCAGCGCGAACTGACCGTGTACGATGGCGCTCACGCTGGTTGTTAACCCGCAGGAGGGACAGGGGCGCCCCGTGAGAAAGTAAATCGTGCAGGGCGGCAGCCCCAGCTGCTGATGGGTGCCGTGCCCGACGGGATTCGGTGTCAGATAAGCACCCACACCGAACATGACCACCACGCCCAGCAACAGAAACGCCTGGCTCCAGCGTGCCCAGCCCGATACCGGTGCGAACTCGATCCAGCGTGGGCGCGCCGCACGCCCCTGAATCATTCCGCCCATAGCCGAATCATGATACTCCAGTTGGTAATCCCGCGAACCACCGCGCCGCGCAGCTCTACCTGATTGCTTGGACGCCAAACCAGCGCCGCATTGATGTGGTTGCCGGTATGTTCCGCTCGCAGGAAAATCTGGTTCGTCAGGGGGATATCAAATCCTAGAAAGAGGCTCGGCATCCCCTCCCAGCCGAATCCTAAATGCACGCGCAGGTCATGGTCTAACGGCGTTTCGCCGAGCGCGGCGATGCCGTAAGACAACGCCAGAAAATAGCCCCTGCCTTGAGCGGAGCGGTCAAACAAATCGGCAACCCCCACAGAAATCCCCGGCGCATAGCCCGGTATCTCGGGATAGAGGCTGTACTGAAGCCCGTACACCTCGAGGCGATTATCGAAGCCCGTGCGTGCGCCCTGCACTTCCAGCAGTTCGCCCACGCGGAAGTTCACAAACATGCGCTCCCGCTTCGGCTCGCCCATCAAAACACCTGCCTCGATAGTCAAACGCTCCGGATAGATGAGATTCCCTGTAGGGATTTCGATAAGTCGGTCGGCATAGACGGCGGCAGGTGTGAGCCAGCACAGCAGGAGACAGGAGAATAGGCAGGCAACTCGCGAGAGCGACCGATTCGACTTGCACCTTACCCCCCTCTCCTTAGACGAAGAGGAGGGAATGCTGCCCCCGCGCACGCACGCGGTTCCTCTACCCCGTTTACGGAGAAAGGGCGGGAGGGAGCAGTCAGAAAGCAACTTTCGCCTCATACAGCACTCTCGCTTGGTCATCGGGCAAGTCGCGATTGCGTTTATGTAGCACGCGAACGATTGCCTCTGTCGCGCCGTCTGGGATGGGCGCACGAATCCCCCTGCGTTCGCCGGGTTTGAGGCGGGTATCGTTGCCGTCGATCGCCACATTATCCGCCAGTAGCGTCTGATGTTTGCCCAATTCCGAGTCGCCTTTCATAAAGCGCGCCTCCACGATGACCACCACATATTCTGGTCCCGTCGGCACGGTATGCCCTACCTCCACGCTCTCCATCTTAATTTGCAAGTGGTCATCACGTCGCTCGTGGGACATTTTGACTCCTTTCTGGAACATGGCAGGCGTCGCGCCTTCAAACTTATGCACGCGGGCTTTGCGCGGGGGCAAGCCGTCGCCTGTGGCAATCGGGCGCTCCACCACAGGCATATGACAGTTCACACAGCCGTTCGGGTCTTTGCCCCACTCGCTCTGCTTGTACCAGTCCACCGTGCCAAAAATCTCGTGGCAGGTGGCGCACATATCGACGGTGCCGAACTTCTCGTTGTTCACGGTGGGGTGCGCGTCGGTTTTTGTGCCGAGCGTGCCGTGATACGCGCCGTTGGCATCTCGATGACAACTGATGCAGTCGATGCCGTGCGTGCGTTCCTCCTCACGCAGGGCGGGATGCTCTCCGAAGCCCTTTACCAATATCGGTTCGGGCGCGTGGCAAGGCAGGCACATCTTGAGGGTGCGATTGCGCGAGGTCTGTCCGAAGGTTTCGCTCTCCCATGCGGCGGCATGGCGCGATTCCGCCCAGTCGCGCGCCTCGTTCGGATGACAACTCTGGCAGTCGCCGCGCACTTTGGGAAGTTCACTTTTCGGAGACGCGGGCGCGTCCTGATTCGCCCGGGTTGCGCCGACCAGCATCAGCGCCAGCGCGACCATCGAAACGCTCCAGCCAATCAGCGTGTGCATAGTGATAGTGCGATTCGACGGTTAGCATGCGGTTCCTGCAAAGTGCGCAACGGAACTCAGCCACCTTGCCCGTCTCTGCCCGCCTCCACCTCCTGCAGCCGCTTGCCCAGCACGATGCGCGTAATCGCCGCTACGGTGTCGCCTTCGGCGAGGTCAATCAGTTTCACACCCTGCGCGATGCGCCCCGTGACGCGCAGGTCTGCCACGCGCAGGCGGATGCCCTTGCCGTTCGCCGTGACCAGGATCACCTTGTCGTCTTTCTCCACCACTTCGGCAGCGACCACGCTGCCCGTTTTGCGCGTGACATTCATCGTGAAGATGCCCTTGCCTCCGCGCGACTGCACGCGATACTCCTTTAGGGGTGTGCATTTGCCGAAGCCGTTTTCGGAGACGACCAGCAGCAGCGCGTCGGGCTGCACGCGGCACGCCGCCACCAGCGCATCGTCCTTGCCCAGCGTAATCGCCTTCACGCCGCCCGCCGTGCGACTGCGCACGGGCACATCGGTTTCGGGGAAGCGAAT
>JAOAES010000080.1 GCA_026416655.1 Fimbriimonadales bacterium | reverse complement strand
GAGCAGTGGCAGCTGGTCGCGCCGAATGTGCGCCGACTGGTGACTTACACCACGCGCCCGCAAGCCATCAACGAGCGCCATGGGCTGGACTACTACTTCGTGACGGAAGAAGAGTTCCGCGCCCTGCGCGAGGAAGGCGCGTTTCTGGAGTACGCGGAGGTGCATGGCAACTGGTACGGCACGCCGCGGCGCGAGATGGAAGCCCTGCGCGATGCGGGACGCGATGCCGTACTGCGCATCGATGTGCAGGGCGCGATGCAGGTGCGAGCGCAGTACCCCGAGGCGATTCTGATTTTTATCGCGCCGCCCTCGCTGCAGGAGCTGGAGCAACGCCTGCGCCGGCGCGGACGCGACGACGAGGAAGCCATCCAGCTGCGCCTGATGAACGCCCGTGAAGAGATGGAATATATCCCGCAGTACGACTACTTGATTATCAACGACGACCTGAATCGCGCGTTGGAGACGCTGCGCTGCATCCTCATCGCAGAGCGTCATCGAGTCCGCAACCTGATTAGCCAGCCGTTGCAGGAGGTAGAGAGCGCGTAAAATGCCTCAGAGCCGTTCGTGGTCGAGCCGCAGTGCGACTCGTGAGTCTGCCTATGTGACCCAGCGCATCGGCAGACTTATCGAGACGACGCGCCCAACGCCCATCTATGCACAGCCCCATCCCCATAGCGGCGTGCTTTACCCGCAGGTCGCCGCCCGGTTCTATCTGATGATGACGCAGCAACGGGGCGACTGGTGCGGCGTGTTGATGACCAACGGCGCGCTCGGCTGGGTTCCCAGAAGCGCGGTCAAACTGACCCCCTACGATGTGGTCTACACCCTGCCGCGTGGGGCAGACCCCACCCATGTCACGCGCCTGGCGATGCGCTTTCTGGGAGTGCGCTACCGCTGGGGGGGCAACGACCCCCGCACTGGGCTGGACTGCTCTGGATTCGTGAAGATGATTTATGAGCAGATGGGAATCCGCTTGCCTCGCCGCGCCCGCGACCAGGCAAAAGTAGGAACGCCGATTACCCGTTTCGAAGACCTGCGTCCCGGCGACCGCCTCTACTTCGCCGTAAAAGGCAAAGAGATAGACCACACTGGGCTTTATATCGGCGACGGCTACTTCATTCACAGCGCCCGCTCGCGAGGGGGAGTGGATATCGACCATCTGAGCCATCCGACCTATCGGCGTAGCCTCGTGGCAGCACGGCGATAAACTTCACTCGGTATAATTCACCCGATGCCCATCTTCCGTTACGTGGCGCAGACGCCGGAAGGGCGTGAGGTGAGGGGCACGGTGCAGGCAAGCACGCGCCTCGAGGCAACGGATGCGGTGCGCAAGCAGGGCTACTGGCTGCTGGAACTCTACGCCGAGCCAGAGCCGACCACGCCTCTCCGCGCTGCGCATCAGGGCGTGTGGCAGCCGTTGTTCGGGGGCGTGCCGCTCAAGACGCTCGCGGTGTTTTTCCGCCAGTTCGCCACGATGTTGGCGGCAGGCGTGCCGATTTATCAGGCGTTAGAGACGCTGGGCAACCAGCGTGGGGGCAACGCGCGCCTGCGCCGCGTGCTGAACGACATCCGCAACTCGATTCTGGCGGGCGAACGCCTCGCCGACGCTTTCGACAAGCATCCTGCCATGTTCTCGCCGATTATTCGCGCGATGATTCGCGTGGGCGAGACGAGCGGCGCACTGGAAAACATCCTGCGCCAGGTCGCGAACTATCTGGAGAACGAACTGGAGCTGCGCCGCCTCATTAGCCGCGTCACTTTTTATCCTAAACTGGTGCTGTTTTTTGCGATTCTGATACCGGGGCTGATCCCCGCGTTGATTACGATGGTGGGGGCGCAGGGCGGCGCGCCGGTGGGCGAGACGCTTGCGGGCATCGCGTGGACTTACGCGAAGATTCTGCTGGCGATTTTTGTTGCGTGGGCGGCGTTTCGGCTCGCGATGCAGGCGCAGGGCTTTCGTTATGCGTGGGGCTTGCTCATCGTGAGCCTGCCGTGGATTGGCTTCACGGTGCGCCAGCTCGCGCTGGCGCGGTTCGCCCGTGCGCTGAGTGCGCTGTACGGCGCGGGGCTGCCCCTCTCGCAAGCCATGCGCTACGCCGCCGACGCCACAGGCAACGAGTACCTGCGCAGTCGCATTCAGCCTGCAGGCTCCAAACTCGAAGCGGGCTACAGCATCACCGATACCTTCGCCAGCACAGGCGTATTCCCCCCGATGGTGATGGACATGGTCGCTACAGGCGAAAGCACGGGCGAACTGGGCTTCATGATGGACAAGGTCGCCGAGTACTACGAGGAGGAAGGCAAGCTCCGCTCCCATCAGGCGGGCTACATTCTGGGGGTGGTGGTGTACTTGGGCGTGGCGATTTATGTGGCGATTATCTTGATTCAATTCTACGCGGGCTACTTCAGTTCGATTTTCGGCGCGGCAGGTCAGCCGTAGCGTCGGCATCCTGCCGACGATTGCGCTTGGGCGAGACGCCCAAGCCACGAAAGCGCGATGCAAAACCACTATGAGGTACTGGGGCTATCGATGCATGCGACGCCGGAGGCGATACGGCGTCGCTATCGCGAGCTTGTGCGTCTGTACCACCCTGACGTGAACCCCTCGCCCCAGGCGAAAGAGAAGTTTCTGCAGATACAGGAGGCGTACCAGACGCTTTCAGATCCCGAACGGCGTCGGCACTATGACGCGCTGTTACGTCTGCGCATGGGCGAGCCACCCAGCGCACGCTACAGCCAGCCGCGCACGCAGAAATCCCCGTCGCAAACATCCCAACAGCCGCGTGCGCAGCCCAGCAACCCACCTGCCGATGAACTGCGCCGCGTGATTATTCAGGCGGAGCGGGCGTTCCTGCAGGGGCGTATGCAGGACGCGCTCTATTGGGCGAAGCAAGCTACGCGCCTCGCCCCGCGCCACGCGAAAGGGCATGAGATTATCGGCGATGTATACCGCACACAGGGGCACTACGACGCCGCGCTGAACGCCTATACCTACGCTGTCCAGTTAGACCCCAACAATCCCGACCTGCAGCGTAAACTGGAGAGCATGCTGGAGTTGACGCGCAGGCAGCCATCCGCGCCGCCGTCGCCCGTATTGCGCAACCTGCCCGTGCTGAAACTACCTCCCGAATGGAAACTCTATGCAGCGCAATCGATTGGCTGGGGCGCGGTCCTTTTCTTGTTGACGCTGGCATATACGGTGCCTGGTACGCCCGTACTGCTCGGCTGGAGCCTCAATCTGCTCGCCTATCTGGGGCTGGCGGGGTTTCTGACAGGGTTCCTGATGGCGGTAAGCCGCTGGGTTGCGCCGATTGGGGACGCCTTCCCCTGGCGACGGCGTGGTGGGCAGATTTCAGCAGGCGGCGCACTGGTCGGGCTAAGCGCAGTCTGTTTTCCGCTCGCAGCGCTGCTGTATACGCTACTCGCCCTCACACAGGGCGGACTGAGCCGCTCCGTCGCGCGGGTGTTCGGCGTCAGCAGCGCACTTACGTTCGGCTTTGCCCTGCTTTATCCCCACGATTGGCTCAATACCGCGCTGTTCGGGGGCAACTTGCTGTTCCTGACGCTGATGGGCGGCTGGTATCTGGCGGACAATTTGCGCCTGACCCCTTGACAAAGCCCCTCCCCGACATGGTATATTAATAGCGTCGTCGCGGGGTGGAGCAGTCCGGTAGCTCGTCGGGCTCATAACCCGAAGGTCGTGGGTTCAAATCCCACCCCCGCAACCAAATTTTTCCCCCTCCAAATTTTCTGATTGATAACGCCCATCGGCATTTCAAGTAGCGCAGCCGTCGGTGGGACGCCGACACTACGAGCGTGCCCCGCGTAGCATCGGCGCCCCACCGAAGAAATGAAAATGTTCAGGTACAATCTTCCCCGATGCGCATACCCATCGAGTGGCTAAAGGACTTTGTTCAGGTGGAACTATCGCCTGAAGCCCTTGCTGAGCGGCTGACGATGGCGGGGCTGGAAGTAGAAGAAGTGCTGGACACGCCGCAGGGCGCAGTGCTGTCGATGTACATCACGCCCAATCGGGGCGACTGTTTGAGCGTGTTTGGCGTGGCGCGCGAGGTTTACGCCCTGCTGGGCGAGGCGGCGCGCCCCACCGAGCTGTTCCACCGGCTGAACACGCAGATACTCAACCCGCCGCCCGCCGAGCCGCTGCAGACGGCGGAATACGCCCGTGTGGAAATTAACGCCCCCGATTTGTGCCCGCGCTACGCCGCGCGCGTCATCCGCGACATCAGACCTGCCCCGTCGCCTGCGTATGTGCAAAACCGCCTGCTCGCCGCAGGAATGCGCCCTATCAACAATATTGTGGACGCCACGAACTATGTGATGCTGGAGCTGGGACAGCCACTGCACGCCTTCGACCTGCATACACTCAAGGAACACACGATTATCGTGCGCCGTGCGGAGCCGGGCGAGCGTATCCAGACGCTGGACGGGCAGGAGCATACTCTTGAATCCGACATGCTCATGATTTGCGACGCCGAGCGTCCTGTCGCGGTCGCGGGCGTGATGGGCGGCGCAGAAACCGAAGTCTCCGACGATACGCGCCACATCCTGATGGAATCGGCGCATTTCCATCCTTTGTCGATCCGCTCGACGGCGCGCCGGCTGGGGTTGCGCACCGAATCGTCGTACCGGTTCGAGCGATTTGTAGACCCGAACCTTGTGATTGTGGCGCAGCATCG
>JAOAES010000066.1 GCA_026416655.1 Fimbriimonadales bacterium | reverse complement strand
AGCAGGTACAGCACGGCGACCTGTGTGCTGTAGGCTTTGGTGGACGCAACGGAGATTTCGGGACCCGCCTGCGTGTAAATCACATGGTCGCACTCGCGGGCGATGCTGCTGCCCACCACATTCACGATGCCCAGCGTGGTGGAGCCCGCCTCGCGGCACAGGCGCAGCGCAGCGAGTGTGTCCGCCGTCTCGCCCGACTGACTAATAAAAACCGCCAGCGTGTTCGGCTGCAGAATCGGGTCGCCGTAGCGGAACTCGGAGGAGTAGTACACCTCTACGGGGCGGCGCAGACAGCGTTCCAGCGCGTGCTTGCCAATCAGCCCCGCATGGTACGCCGTGCCGCACGCCACAATCAGGATGCGCCGAAACTTCTGCCAGTCCTCCACCTCCAGCTTCAGTTCGGGGAACTGGATGCCGCCGTTGGGCTTGAGTCGCCCGCGCAGCGTGTCGCGCACCGCCTCGGGCTGCTCCAGAATCTCTTTAATCATAAAATGCTCGTGCCCGCCTTTCTCGGCGGCTTCAGCAGACCAGGTGATTTCTACGGGCGGGCGGTCGACGGGCGCGCCGTCGATGCGCGAGAGGCTAACCGTATCGCGAGTCACTACGCCCACATCGCCGTTTTCCAGCAGAATCACGCGCCGCGTGTAGGGCAGCAGCGCAGGGATGTCGGACGCGATGAAGTTCTCGCCCTCGCCCAGCCCGATTACGAGGGGCGAATCGTTGCGGGCGACCACCACGCGGTCGGGATACTCGGTGAACAGCACGGCGATGGCATACGAGCCGCGCACATGCTGCAACGCGCGGCGCACGGCTTCGTCGGGCGCATAGCCCTGAACCAGCTGCTCCTCAATCAGGTGCGCCAGCACTTCGGTATCGGTTTCCGAGCGGAACTGGTGCCCCCGCGCGAGCAGCTCCTGCTTGAGCTCTAAATAGTTCTCGATGATGCCGTTATGCACCACCGCCACGCGCCCCTGCTCGTCGGTGTGGGGGTGGGCGTTCGGGTCGTTGGGGATGCCGTGCGTCGCCCAGCGGGTATGCGACACGGCTAAGCCGTGCGCCTCCACGCCATTCAGCAACTCGCTGAGCTGCTGAATCTTGCCCGCGCGTTTCATGACCTGCAGCTTCTCACCGCCCCAGAACGCCACGCCCGCCGAATCGTAGCCTCGATACTCCAGCCGTTTGAGCGTATCCAACGCCACCTCCAGCGCAGGACGCGCCCCGATATAGCCCGTGATTCCGCACATAGTGGTCTGCCCTCTCAAGGGATTATACCATCCAGAGGCAGTGAGGACGCAGTCCGGGAGCCGGTATGCCGAAGCGGTGTTCCAAGTCGCCTGTCTACTCCCGCGTTATCGTCTCATCGAGATTGAGCAGGGCGTTGGCGACCAGGGTGAGTGCGGCGCGTTCGGCGTTCGGTTCACCTGTGAGTTGCTTTGCGGCTTCGGATTGACGGGCGTAGCGCTCACACATCTGCTGGTAGAGCTGCTCCAGTCGTTGCAGTTCGGCGGGCGTTGGCTCACGCGCTGTACAGCTGCGGAATCCGTAGCGCAGGCTCGCGCGGAGGTTGCCTTTGCCCTTCTGCGCCATGCGTTGCGCCAGTGCAACCGCCGCTTCCATGTACGCGGGGTCATTTAGCAGCACCAGCGACTGCAGCGGCGTATTCGTGCGCGGGCGCATCGCCACGCACACCTCGCGTGAGTGCGCATCGAAGGCGACCATCGAGGGGTAGGGTGCGGTGCGTCGCCAGAAAGTGTACAGCCCGCGCCGGTAGCGATTCTCGCCGGTGTCGGTTGTCCAGCGGTCGGCGTTGTAGGGGATGTCCCACACGCCTTCCGGCTGCGGCGGGAACACGCTCGGTCCGCCGATTTTGCGGCTGAGCAGCCCGCTAATCGCAAGCGCATTATCGCGCACCAGCTCGGCGGGCAATCGGTAGCGCGGCGCGCGGGCGTACAGCTCGTTCTTCGGGTCGCGCGCCAATAGCTCCGGCGTAACACGCGAACTCTGCCGATAGGTGGAACTGGTGACAATCAGCCGATAGAGGTGCTTCATGCTCCAGCCGCGCTCCATGAACTCCACCGCGAGCCAATCAAGCAGATCGGGATGAGTGGGGTATGCCCCTTGAGTGCCGAAGTTTTCGAGTGTTTCCACAATCCCGCGTCCGAAGATAGTCGCCCACATGCGGTTCACCTGCACGCGCGCCGTGAGGGGGTTCTCTTTGGAGGCGAGCCAGAGCGCGAGACCCAGTCGGTTACGTGGCGCGTCTTTGGGGAACGGGTGCAGCACGGCGGGCGTGCCCGTCTCCACCGTGTCGCCCTGCCGTGTGAACTCGCCGCGCGGACGCACGATTGCCGTGAGCGGTTTGTCGGTCGGGTTGTCTTCCATCACGAGCGTTGTGGGTATCTGGCTTTTCAGGGCGTCGCGCTGGCGGCGCAGCGTCCACAGGCGTGCCGTCTCACCGTTCAGCGCGCGGATACGGAACCGCCCCAGCACGTGCTTTTTGTGTTTGGTATAGCGGCACTCCAGCGTCAGCTCCGCTTCTGTCGCACCACGCAGGGGTTGCTGCAGCCACAGTTCGAGCGTCTGCGCCTTGCCGAGATGTCCGTCTAACGCCCAGCCCGTCTCGGCGTTGTCGGGCTGCAGCACGCCGCGCGGGTCAAAACCGCTCTGTACCGCTGTCGCGCGCGCCTCCCTGAACGCAACGGGTCTGCCGTTGACGGTCAGGCGCACGCCGGTTAGCACGAAGTTGCCGTTGCCCGCGCGTCCGGGTCCCTTGTAGGGAAGTGATTCATGGGGCAGGGCTTCGAGCAGAATGGCTCGCGTCTCGCCCTGAGGCAGACGTAGACGCACGCGATAGACCTCGGTATCGGGCGTCGCACCCCCCGCCAGCACCGAGCCGTCGTCCAGCGACTTGAGTTCCGTGCCGTTTTCCGCGCTCGCAGCCAGGGGCGTCAGCGTCGGCGGCTCATGGACACCGCGTGACTCCAGCTGCTTGATTTGCCGTTCCAGCGCGGCGAGTTGACGCTCTTGCTCAGGGGTCGGCGCGGGGATTTGTGCCTCCAGCCACTTCTCCTCGCTCACGCGCGCGTCGCCGACGGGATAAATCTTGGCGTTATTGAAAAACGCCAGCAGCTGATAGTACTCTTTCTGAGTGAACGGGTCGTATTTGTGGTCGTGGCAACGGGCGCAGTTCATCGTGATGCCCAGCCAGACTGTGGCGGTGGTGTCCACACGGTCATAGAGTTTGTTTTCGTGTGCTTCCGCTTGATCCACGCCGCCTTCCAGGTTCTGCATCGTGTTGCGATGGAAGCCCGTCGCGATGCGTTGGGCGAGCGTTGGATTCGGCAGCAGATCGCCCGCTATCTGCTCGATGGTGAACTGGTCGAACGGCATATCGCGGTTGAAGGCGTCGATGACCCAGTCGCGATAGCGCCACATCGTGCGGCGCAGGTCTTTTTCGAAGCCATCGGTGTCGGCGTAGCGCGCGAGATCGAGCCACACAATCGCCTGCCGCTCGCCGTAGTGGGGGGAACTCAGCAGTTTGTCCACCAGTCGCTCGTAGGCGTCGGGGCGTCTGTCTTTCAGGAAGGCGTCTACCTCTTCAGGCGATGGCGGTAGCCCGATTAGGTCTAAATAGAGCCTTCGGATAAGCGTCTCTTTCGGGGCTTCAGGCGAGGGCGACAACCCCTCCCGCTCCAGCCGATGGAGAATAAAAGCGTCAATCGGATTGCGCACCCACGCCTTGTTTTTCACTTCGGGCACGGGCGGGCGTTTCGGGGGCACAAACGCCCAGTGGACGGCATTCTCTGCGCCTTCGGGCCATTCCGCACCCTCGTTAATCCAGCGTTTAATCAACGCAATCTGCTCAGGCGAGAGGGCAGTCATCCCTTTGGGCATGCGCGGACCCTCCTCATCGGAGCTGATGCGCTTGACCAGCAGGCTGTTCTCGGCGTCGCCGGGGATAATCACGCGCCCGCTAATACCGCCCTTGAACGCCTCTTCGCGATTGCTCAGGCGCAAGCCACCCTGCCTGCGCTCAGGACCGTGGCAGGGGAAACACGAGGCTTTGAATATCGGCAGGATTTCGCGGGCGAAGTCCACCTTACGCTGTTGTGGCGGCGGCTCAGGCGGCGGAGCGTTCCATACCAGCCCGCCCAACGCTAACGGCAAACCGATATAACTTAGCCCTAACGCCAGCGCGGTGCGCATATTTGTTAAATATTCTGAGCCAAGTGAAGATTCCTGCTATGTCCGATGCTCACTCGTGCCCCCTTGACATTCCGCCCAAACCTGTGCTATAATAAAGTCGCTTGGAAACGCTTTTATAGCCAGCGAAGGCGAATCCAAGCGTAAAACAGGGAAGTTTTAGAAGCGTTTCTATAGCAGGCAACGGAGTCTGGAACGATGCGAGGTAAACCGACGCTACGCGATGTGGCAGAGCGCGCAGGATGCTCGATAACGACCACTTCGAACATTCTGCAAGGGCGCAGTCATTTGTATAAGGAAGACATGGTGCAGCGCGTGCTGAGCGCGGCGCACGAGTTGGGCTATCGTCCGAACTCGGTGGCACGCAGTTTAGCCCGCCGGCGCACTGCCACGATTGGCGTGGTGCTGGATCCGCAACATGCCCGTCTGACCCACAATGTGTACGCCCACGATGTGCTGGACGGCATTCTGGCGTTTCTGGAGCCGCGCGACTACGATATCCGCCTGATTACCCCGCGTACGAATGACCCTGCCGCCGTGTGGCGACGCATCGACAACGGTTCCATCGACGGCGCGATTCTGATTGCGCCCGTGATGGGGTCGCCCCTGCTGGAATGGCAACACTACTCCACGCTGCCTGTGGTCGCCGTTGGCAGCACGCTGCCCGAAGAGTACCTCCTTTCGCAGGTCGATATCGACAACGACGCGGCGATGGCAAGCCTCACCGAATGGGTCATCCAGCAGGGGCACCGCGCGATTGGGTTCATCAAGGGGCATCCGTTGCACTGGAGCGCGCACCAGCGCGAGCGGGCGTTCCGGCGCGTGATGGCGCAACACGGTCTCCCCGTGCGCGAAGAGTGGGTGCTACAGGGCAACTACGGCTCGGAATCGGGCGCGTATGCAGCAGGTCAACTGCTGTGCCAGAAGGAACTGCCTACCGCCGTTATCTGCGCCAACGACGACATGGCGGTCGGCTTCCTCCAGAAGTGCCGCGAGCTGGAGATACCTGTGCCCGACGCCATCTCCGTCGCGGGTTTCGACGACATCTACTGGGCGCGGCAACTGGGCTTGCAACTCACAACCATCCAGCACGACCGCTATCAGGTGGGCTATCTCGCGGCGCAGATGCTGCTGCACCAGATTGAAACAGGCGAATCGCGCCCGCAGCGGATGCTCCTCCCGGGAACGCTGGTCGTGCGACGCACCGTCGCGCTGGCGCACGCCCTCGCCTCCGTTCCAATCTCTGAAGCGACCATTCTCACCGAAGGAGGTTCAAGACTATGAAGCGAACACTCGTTTCCCTACTTGCAGCGATTGCGCTCATCAGCACAGCGTATGTGCAGGTGCGTGATGACTTCAATCTCGGTAGCTTTAGTCTCGGCTGGAGCTGGAAACTGCCTGACAACGACCCGCTCTGTACCCTGTTTGACAACGCGGCTGCTTTCAACGCCGAAGAAGGAACCCTGATTATCCAGATGCGCGACGGCGGCATGTACCAGCAGTTCAACGCCCACAAAAATGTGCCTACCCTGCGCGTGGTGGGTAGTCTACCTGACAACTGGTACATCGAGACCCGGCTCCGCGCCAACTGGAGCTCCATTCCCTTCTGTCAGTGGTGCTATCCGCAAGCGGGCATTCTCATCGCAACGAGCGCGAAAAACTATTTCCAATTGCTGATCACGCGTGATGGAACGGGCGGTACGTCGGATGTGTACGGTTCTGCCAACTGGGAGCGCAACGACGGGTTTGACTGGGCATATCGCGTAACCCAAACTTGGCAACCTGACAATAGCTGGATTGGACTGCGTATCGAACATGTACCCGACTCGAACAATCCCTACATCGTGCTGAAGTATAGCCATTCTGGTACGAACGGCTTCGTCAACTTTGACGGCTTCAACGGCGCGTTTTACTACTTCGTAGAGGATAACGCACTTTACAACTGGATTGTCGGGCTGCTGACTGCGAACGGCGCGCGTATCGGTCTTTACACCGATAACGCGGGTACAGGCAGTCAGGCAGCGTTCGAGTTCGACTACTTTGAGACCAACATCCCTGTTGCGCCGCTGGGCGATGTGAACGCCGACGGCTGCGTGGACGACGCGGATCTGCTGGCGGTGCTGTTCGCGTTC
Source organism: Fimbriimonadales bacterium (assembly GCA_026416655.1). Lineage (GTDB taxonomy): Bacteria > Armatimonadota > Fimbriimonadia > Fimbriimonadales > GBS-DC > GBS-DC. The sequence continues at coordinate 1,509 of JAOAES010000066.1, read as the reverse complement.
GGCAATACAGGCGATTGTCTAGACGAGGACATCAACAGCGACGGCGTGGTGGACGACGCCGACCTGTTGAGCGTGCTGTTTGCATTTGGTACAGGCTGTTAAGCCCTCACCCCTTGCCCCTCTCCCACGGCGTGGGAGAGGGGGGAGAAAGTTTTTAGGAGGTGCATTATGCGACGCAAAAACGGTTTTACGCTGATAGAACTGCTTGTCGTTATCGCGATTATCGCCATCTTAGCGGCGATTCTGTTCCCGGTGTTTGCGCAGGCGCGCGAGAAAGCCCGCCAAACGCAGTGCGCCTCGAACGCGCGTCAGGTCGGGCTGGCGACGAACATGTATGTGCAGGACTACGACGAGAGCTTCCCGATTGGCTATCTGGATGCGCGCAACATCCCGGGCGTGGGACGCGAGATTATCTGGCACTTTCTGATTTCGCCCTACATGGGCGAGGGCAGGTTCGAGAGCTACGCGGACGGCGCGAACGGGCAACGCCCCGCGCCCCAAGTGCGCAGCTGCCCATCGGCGACCTACCGCAACGCGCTCGCCTACAGTATGAGCGAGCGGGTCGGCGGCAGTGGACGCATGCTCGGACCCAACAACCCGCAGTGGCGTTGCTCGAATAACCTCAGCCCCTGCTTGCCCGCTCCCCTCGCGATGATGACCCACCCTGCCGAGACCATCGTGTACGGCGATGGCACCCAGAATCTGGAATGGTCGGGCAACTGCGGCGCGCTCTACTGGTGGACGCCCGGCTTGGTCAACGGCTGGGGCGGCAACCCCGCGCGTACCGACGCCGAGTGGGATCGTATCGACCGCGACTTCAACGGACTGGGCGCGAACCTGAACGCCGCCTTCCAAGTGCGCTACCGCCACGGCGGTAAAGTCGCCGTGCTGGTCTGGGCAGATGGGCATGTGAAAGCGATGCGCCGTGGCGCGGTCAAAGTCCCATGGAACTGGCAACTCGGCGGCGACGACCCGAACCAGAACGACCCGAATATCCGATAAGCCTATGCAATACACACGCACCATCCAGTTCTCCGGCTACACTTGGCGCGTCAAAAAACATACGACGCCCGTCGGTCCGGGACCGAACCTGTTCTCGGACGCCGACTGCAACGTGTGGGTCGACGCGCGGGGCAGGCTGCACCTGAAAATCACGCGCAACGGCACCCGCTGGGAGTGCGCGGAGGTCATCTGCACCCGCTCGCTCGGCTATGGAACCTATCGGTTCTATCTCGACAGCGAAGTCCACAACCTCGACCCGAATATCGTGCTGGGGCTGTTCACATGGAGCGACACGCCCCAGCACGGATTCCGCGAGATCGACATCGAGTTCGCGCGGTTTCAAGGACCGACGGGACCGAACGGCTACTACACCATCCGTCCGCACGATGCGGGGCACCCGCAGCGCACCTTCCAGTGGCCCCCGAACATCCGCCAGTCGGTACACTTTTTCCGCTGGGAGCCGGGGCGTATCTACTTCCGAAGCGTGCGCGGGCATCGCCCCGACCC
>JAOAES010000054.1 GCA_026416655.1 Fimbriimonadales bacterium | reverse complement strand
AACCTGCTCCGAGACCGCCAGAATCCCCACCGCCATTGGCAGGTCGTAGGCGGGTCCCTCTTTGCGCACATCGGCGGGCGCGAGGTTCACTGTGAGCTTATAGAGGGGGAAATACAGCCCGGAGTTGCGAATCGCCGTGCGCACGCGGTCGCGGGACTCCTGCACGGCGGTATCGGGCAGTCCGACCAGCGTCCAGTTCGGCGTGCCTTGCTGCAAGTCGACTTCCACCTGCACGGTGAACGCCTCGATGCCGTGCAGCGCGGCGCTCTCCACGCGAGCGAACATAGTGGCGACAGTTTCGGCAGGCGACGCGCGATTCCTGCAAGGCGTGCATCATTCGAACCGAACCACGCGCGCGCTGTCGACGCCCTCCATCTGCCGAATCTGTTCGAACGCTTCGGGGGGGATGGGGTTGTCCACCTGCAGAATCATCACGGCGCGTCCGCCCATCTCCGTGCGCCCCACATGCATCCCCGCGATGTTCACCTGAAAGTTGCCCAGCACCGTGCCCACGCGCCCGATAATGCCCGGACGATCCCGATGCTCGGTCATCAGCAGGATGCCTTCGGGGCGGAGGTCGACGAACAGGTCGTTCAGGTGGGTGATGCGCAGGTCGTTGCGTCCGAACACGGTTCCCGTGAGTTGCTGTGCGCCGCGCGGGGTGTGCGCCGTGAGGGTCAGCGTGTCGGGATAGAGTTCCGTTTCGGGGCGCACGCTCCACTCCAGATGCACGCCGCGCTGCTGCGCAATCAGGGGCGCGTTCACGAGGTTCACGGGCGCGTCGGTGGAGCGTTGCAGCAGCCCGGCGAGCGCGGCGCGGGCGATAACATCCAGCGGCAGGTCGCCCCAGTCGCCGGAGAAGACGGCGTGGACGCGCTCAATCGGCGCGTCGGCGAGCTGGCTGTGCAGCGCGCCCATCCGCTCGGCGAGCTTGAGATACAGCTCCACACGGCTCATCAGCTCGGCGGGGATGGGCGGCAGGTTCACAGGACTGCGCGGTGCGCCCCCCTGCAACACCGCCACAATCTGCTCGGCGACATCGACTGCCACCTTCACCTGCGCCTCGACGGTGGACGCCCCCAGATGCGGGGTCAGCACATTCTGAGGCTGCTGGAGCAGTTTCAGGTCGGGCGGGGGTGGCTCGGCGGGGAACACATCGAGCGCCGCGCCCGCCACATGCCCCGATTCGATGCACTCTGCAAGCGCGTCGGCATCAATCAGCTCGCCCCGCGCGCAGTTCACGATGCGCACGCCGGGCTTCGTGAGCGCGAGCGTCTCGCGGTTGAGCAGGTGGCGCGTGTCGGGCGTGAGCGGCGCGTGCAGCGTGATGAAGTCGCTCTCGCGCAGCAGGGTCTCCAGCGCGACAGGCTCCGCGCCGAGCTGCCGCAGGTGCGCTTCGGGCACGAACGGGTCATACGCCAGCACGCGCATCCCGAACGCGCGGGCGCGCCGGGCGACCTCGCGCCCGATTTTGCCCATCCCCACCACGCCCAGCGTTTTGCGCGACAGCTCCACGCCGACGAACTGAGTGCGTTTCCACTCGCCCGCGCGCAGGGAGCGGTCTGCCTGTGGAATCAGGCGTGCGAGCGCGAGCAGGTGCGCGAAGGTCAGCTCCGCCGCTGCGATGGTGTTCCCTTCGGGCGAGTTGACCACCACAATCCCGCGTCGCGTGGCGGCGTCCACATCGATATTGTCCACGCCCACGCCCGCCCGTCCAATCACTTTCAGCCGTGCGCCCGCCTCAATCACAGCGGCATCCACGCGCGTCTGGGAGCGCACCATCAGTGCGTCGTACTCGCCGATGATTTGCAGCAGCGTTTCGCGGGGCAGGTTCGGGCGATAGTCCACCGCCGCCGCCTGACGCAGTATCGCCAAGCCCTCCTCTGAGACCGAGTCGCTGACCAGCACACGCATCGGGGAGAAGTGTACCTGTTTGCGGCTGGCTCCCTTGTCGAACCTGCCTGCTTCGACACATCGGCGGTGTTGATGTACGGCGTTGCGGTACACAGGTACTGGGGCGCTGTTTGTAGCCTGTGCCCTCCGCGCGCGTCATGGGGCATCACCTGGCTAATTTTACCCCACGATTACGGCTTTGACCGCTTCGGCTCAATCATCATCTCGCCAATCGGTTTGCCGTTCTGTTCTTTGGACTGGGCTTCCACACGCTGTTGCTCCTCTTCTAAATAGACCACAATCCGCTCGTTATTGCGCCAGCGCATCAGGTAGAACTCGTCCTCGCCG
>JAOAES010000053.1 GCA_026416655.1 Fimbriimonadales bacterium | reverse complement strand
CGCAGCGAGCAGAACCAGACGGAGCGGCGTGAGGAGTCGCGCTCGCCCGGGCTGGATTTCCTGCTGCCTCCCTCCTACTTCCTGCAACTGATCGGGCTGAACGTAGTGCCAGGACCTTTCGCACCGCTGCCGCCTGGCTCTGTGCGTGAAGGCGACGAATGGCAGGTGCGCTACCCCACGCCGTTCATCGACACGCGCGGGGGTAAACTCTCGCTGGAGCAGGCGACGGTCTACACCTACCCCGCCACCGTGCGCGTGATAGGCGCGACTGAGATCAAGGGACGCCCCGTGCTGCATGTCAAGCAGATTACCGACACGGAAATCAACATCCGCCTGGACGACCTGCTGATTGAGATTTCGCGCCTGCGCGACCGCAACATCCCACGCGGCACCATCAAAGGCACGATTAAGGGCGAGATTGACTACTACTACGCGCTCTCGGACGGCTCGCTGGTGCAGGCGTCGGGCTATGAGAAGCTCAAGCTCCGCGCCGAGTATGACCCGCAGACGGTTCGCGAGTGGGAGCCTGAGGAGGAGTGGGCGGAATGGGAAGTGCAGGCGACCTTTCGGCAGACCTTAGCGGAGGAGCAGACGCCCGCCGCGCCCCCGAAGCAACCTGCGCGCCCTGCGCCCCGCACACAACCCCGCAGGCGATAAACACTACGGGAGCCGTTCGGCAATCTGCACGGCGTTGAGCGCGGCGCCTTTGCGCAACTGGTCGCCGCAGGCGAACAGCGCCACGCCGTTGGGGACGCCCGCATCGTAGCGAATGCGCCCCACCAGCACCGCGTCGCGCCCCGTCGCCTCAATCGGCATCGGGAAATGGTTCCGCGTGCGGTCGTCCACCAGCGACACGCCTTCGAACGCGCGATACGCCTCGTAAATCGCCTCCAACGGTGGGCGCGTCTCCAGCTCCGCGACGATGCTTTCGCTGTGCGCACGCAGCACAGGCACACGCACGCAGGTCGGCGAGACGGCGACGGCTTCATCGTTCCAGATTTTGCGCGTCTCCAGAATCATCTTGCGCTCCTCCTCGTTGTAGCCGTCCTCGCCCACCGCCGAGTCATGTGAAAACAGATTGAAGGCGTAGGGATGAGGCAACACTCTCGGCTCGAACGGCTCGCCCTGCAGGTAGGCGCGCGTCGCATCCAGCAGTTCCTGCATCGCCTGCGCCCCTGCCCCGCTCGCCGCCTGATAGGTGGAGACGATAATCCGCCGAATGCGTGTCAGGCGACGCAACGGCTCCAGCGCCATCAGCAGGATAATCGTGGAGCAGTTCGGGTTGGCAATAACGCCCCGATGTTGGGCAATCGCTTCGGGGTTCACTTCGGGGATGACCAGCGGCGTTTCGGGGTCCATCCGAAAGGCGGAGGAGTTGTCGATGACCACCGCGCCCGCCTGCACGGCGCAGGGGACGAACGCTTTGCTGCGTGCCCCGCCTGCCGAGAAGAAAGCGATGTCGACACCCGCAAACGAGTCGGGCTGCAAGGTCTCGACGGGAATCATCTCGCCCCGAAACGCCAGCCGCTTGCCTGCCGAGCGTTCCGAAGCCAGCAACCGCAACGAGCGCACAGGAAAATCACGCTCCTCCAGCACGCGCAGCAGTTCCTGCCCAACGGCGCCCGTCGCGCCCACAATCGCCACATGGTATCGCACAGCGCAGGATTGTACCCCATCTGGTCGAACAGGAGAGATCAGATGAAACGCATCGTCGCCGCAGGTTCTGTGCTGCTCCTTTTGGCTCAGTTGTGCGCTCAATCCTCGGACGCGCTGCGGATACGCGCCCTGCACTACGCGCTCCAGCGCAAGCCCAACGGCGAGTGGCTGTTGGAGTTGGCGGGCGATGTCTCCATCGAGTATCAGGGGCGCAGGTTGCTGGGGGAGCAGTTCCTGCTGGACACGGAGGCGGCGCGAGTGCGCAGCGATGCGCCATTTAGCCTGGTTGCAGACGAGGGGGTTCTGAACGGGCAGCGTGTCGACTACTTCTATGAGCAGCAGCGGGGGTGGTTCGAGGGCGTGCAGGCGCAGGTGTTGGGCATCTACTTGGACGCGGCGTTGCTGGAGGGTGATCTGAACGATTTCACTGCGCGGGAGGTGGTGGTCTCCACCTGCGACCCGTTGCGCCCGCCGATACGGGTACGCGCTCGCAGCGTACGGCTGCGACAGGGCGCGAGGCTGACTCTGCGCGATGCACGCCTGTTCGTGTACGGGCAACCGCTGCCGGCTCTGCCTCAACTCACAGTGCGCGTGCGCGAGACCGCTGAGATAATAAGCCTGCCTGTTCCCGTCTACGGTGCAGAGACGGGCTGGGGCGCGCGGGTACGCTTGGAAATCCCTGTCGGTGAGAACGCGCTGATACAGGCGTCGGCGGTGGGCTACTTGCGAGCGACGCCGGAGACGCGCCTCGTGGCGGGGATTGCGCTGAGCGAGGGCGAGCCTATCTTAGGCGAGCCGGAGACACGCCTGCGATTCGAGCAGTCAGCGTTGTATAACCTGCGCGTTTCGCCCGAACGCACGCCATCGCCCCGTGGATGGACACTCCGAGCGGAGTACGCTTCCGATATCCGCCCCTTGCTGACCCCTCGTGAACGCCTGCGCGTCTCCCGTCGCGAGGTGGGGCTGTTTGCACCGTTGCAATACCCGAACGGCTTCGGCGAGGCAAGCCTGCGCTACGGGACGCTCAGCGAGCGAATCGATAACCTGCGCACCCCGACACGCGAACGGGTGGCGGTGGAAGGGGAATGGCTCCAGACGCTCTGGCAAGGGGGCAATCTCGACTTGCGCCTGCACCTGTGGGCAAGCTTTACGCACTACGCTGGCGTGGGCGACTATCAATGGTTGCGTCCACAAATCGAGCTACTCTGGCGACCGCGCGAGGCGTTGACTCTGATGATGGGCTATGCGCGGGCTTCCACGCGGGGCGATAGCCCGTTCCTGACTGATCAACTGCGCGCGCGACGCGAAGCGAGCCTGCGCGCCGAGTATCGGCACGGCAATCTACGGTTGGGCGCACTCTTGAAATATGATGTGGAAGCGCGCGATTTGTACGATGTGCAGCTGCTGTTTGGCTGGCGGGATCGGTGCCTGGAGCCGTACCTGTTCTGGCGGCGCACGCCCGGTATCGCGCTTGTCGGGGTCAATCTTACGACCTTGAATTTCTGACGCGAAATCCCATCAGAGGTACAATCTTCCCGCAAGGCACATCGAACGCCGATGGGATCCCGCAGGAGTGTCTATATGAGGCTTGAGCCGCGCGATGACTGGGTCTACTGGGTTTTACTCACGCACTACGCCACCGCGGAGACGCGCCGACGGTTCTGGGCAGAGCGTCCTGATGATGTGGCGGCGTTTTTGCACGCGCAGCCAGAGTGGCAAGATCTGGAGGCGAAGCTGGTGCAGGAGGCGATGATTCTGAACCAGCTGCGCGAGCAGGGCGGCAGCCTGATTACGTTTGCCGATGCCGAATATCCCGTCTCGCTGCGCGCAGCCGAGGGGATCCGCCCGCCCCTCGTGCTTTACGCGATAGGCGATGTGCGTCTACTTGAAGACAGCCCGTTCGTGGCGTTCACTGGCTCGCGCAACGCTTCCGAGCAGGCGATTCACGAGGCGGAACGGCTCGCCGCCGAGCTGGTGAGCGAGGGCTATCATACCGTCACGGGCTTCGCGAAAGGCGTGGACGCAGCAGTCGTGCAGGCGACGCTCGCGCGGAAAGGCAAAACGCTCGGCGTGCTGGCGCAGGGACTGCTGCATCGGCTGACTCAGCAAGCAGCGCGCACGCATATGCACGCCTTGAACGAGAATCGACTGCTCTTCCTGTCGGAACTTCATCCGAACGCGCCCTGGTCGGGCAGCTTCGCTATGATGCGCAATCGCCTGATCGCCGCGCTGGGCGATTTCCTGATTGTGGTAGAGGCGGGTCCTGAACTAAGCCAGCGCAACGGTAAGACGGTACGCAGCGGCACCTTCGAGTGCGCTAAAATCGCCCGCAAGATTGGACGCCCCGTGTACGCACTCGATCTGCCCGCGGAGGGCAATCAGCAACTCTTGAAGCAGGGAATTGCGACTCGCTGGGGCGAGGAGTTCAAGCCACCGACGTCGGAACAAGGGGAGCTGTTCGGCTAAGAACGCTCACTTCCCTGCTTGCCCGTGCAGGCGCAAAGTCATCAATAGTCCGGCGATGGTCTTGGCGTCCTTAATCTGCCCTTCCATAATCATCCGCTCTATCGCGTGCAAGGGCGTGGGCACCAGCTCCACCAGTTCGTCATCGTCGAGGCGTTGTGTGGCGGGAACCAAATCTTCCGCGAGGTACACATGGAGCACCTCCTGCGAGTAGCCCGGTGCGAGATACTGGCTGAACAGTTTGCGCAGCTGGCGTGCGGTGTAGCCCGTCTCTTCCTCCAGTTCGCGGCGGGCGCAGGAGTCCACCGGCTCATCAGGCTCCAGCGTGCCGGCGGGGATTTCCAGCAGCGTCTCGCCCACTGCCTGGCGGTACTGGCGAATGAGCAACACGGTGTCGCTATCCAGCAGGGGTACAATCGCGACTGCGCCCCGATGTTCCACGATTTCGCGTCGTGCGGTGCGTCCACTGGGCAGGCGCACGGTGTCGATGCGCAGCGTCACCACGCGCCCGCGATAGATGACATGGCTCTCTATGAGTTCTTCTTTCAGCTGCATCGTCTACTCCTGCCTCAGCAGTGTTTTGTGGGTACGGGCTTTGAGACGCAGCCACTGCCAAGCGTCTTCCAGGGTGGGTGGGCGTACATAGACTGCCCTGATGTTGCCGTAGCCCTCCTGTAACAGGCGCAGCGCGAGCGCGTCGTCGGCATGTAGGCGCAGGCGGTAGCCATCAGGGAGCTGCTCCACACGCAGCTCAACGCCCTCCAGCCCGTCCAGAATCGGTTCGGGATCGCGCGCTTCAATCACGATTTCGGTCGCCTCTTGCTCCGCGATGAGGCGTTCAGGGGCGTCATCGGCAAGCAGGCGTCCTGCATCGAGCATCAGCACGCGGTCGGCGCGTTCGGCGATCAGTGGGTCGCGTGTGCTGAACAACACGGCAGCACCGAAACGGCAGCGGTCATCCAGCTCGTTCCACAATCGGCGTCGACGCTCGAAGTCCGCGCCGTCGAACGGGTCGTCCAGTAGGTAGAGTGGGGCGTGCTGCACGAGCGCGCCGCCCACACGCAGCAGGCGGCGCTGCCCGTCCGACAGTTCGTTCAGGGGCGTCTCCATCCGATCGCCCAGCCCCAGCACTTCGAGCATATACACAGCGCGGGTGAGCGAAGGAGCGTAGCGCTTGAGGAAACTTAGCGGCGTCGCCGTGCGCAGGGCGCGCCCTTCCGGCAAATCGGGCATCACAGCGAAATCGGCGACTTCAAGCCGCCCTCCCTCCAGCGCGACCTCGCCCGTAATCAGCGCGAGCAATAGACTCTTGCCCGACCCCGACGGACCGAACAGCGCAACCAACTCGCCCCGCTCAAGGGTAAAACGCATCGGCAAGATACTCACGCCGCCGCGTTGCGCCGACTCGATGCCCTCTGCCCGCAACACGACGCGCTCCGACGCCATGCCTATCGCACCACTTCAGGGTTGGTTTGCACCATCGCCGCCAGCGCCTGCTCGGCGAACTGTTTAATCTCCTCGCGGTCGCGTTTCGGGTCGCCGCTCGAAGTCTTCAAGAACCGCACGAAGTAGGCGCGTTGCTGATTCATCCCGGTTAAACGCGCCACAAGCAGGAAGATACGCGCTGAGGAGGTGTCTGTACGGTAGCCCAGAGGAGTCGAGTAGAAATAGATGCCTACTGCCTGACGATTGCCTTCCGTCGAGACCAGCCGCACGAAGGTGGCGGGAATGGGCGTCTCTTTGCCGGGAACCTGCAGCTCGATCTCGCTGGTTTCCGCGAACCGCCAGTTCTGCACGCGGAAACAGACCTGCGGGTTGTGGAACGCGCCCGTGTGCGAGCCGCCGATAATCGAGAGGTCCGCCTGATCGCCGCTGGAGTTCACATAAATTCGGGCGATATACTCATCGGGCTTGAGTTCATTCATCGCCGACTCGGACATCGGGTACTCTTCCAGCATCGTCCAGTCGCCCAAGACCTTGGGGATCTTGTCGAGTGTTTTCCCTTCCTTCAACGGTTCAGGACGCGGCAGGAACTGAACCGCCAGCACCAGCCCGATGGTCAGGAACATCAGGACGAGCACGGGCGCGCCAAACCGTTTCCAGTCCATCGGCGGTGGGGGGATGGGTTGGAATTGCTCTGTGGCTTGGGCGTCCTCGCCCAAGCGCAAGCCACCCTCCGTGGCTTGGGCGTCCTCGCCCAAGTGCAAGTCGCCTTCCGTGGCTTGGGCGTCCTCGCCTAAGCGCAAGCCACCCTCCGTGGCTTGGGCGTCCTCGCCCAAGCGCAAGCCACCCTCCGTGGCTTGGGCGTCCTCGCCC
>JAOAES010000030.1 GCA_026416655.1 Fimbriimonadales bacterium | reverse complement strand
AAAATGGAGCGGCATTCTGATACGGTTCTATCAGCGGGCTGGGCACAGAAAGCACGAGCGTCGTCTCTGCGTCTGGCGGCGGCTCGGAAGCAGTCGGCGCCGTAGCGTCGGCTGTCCGCGCTTCTGGGGATGCGGGAGTTGTTTGCTCCGCCTGCCCGTCTACTGGATTCGTCGACGATGACTCTGCTGGCATTTCAGGCGTGGGAACCTGCGCAGCCGCGCGAGTCGCATCCCATTCTTCATGGTGGCGTTCCATAGCGTTCGTCCCTTAGTTCTCCAGCGCGTGCAGGCGCTCTTTGAGACGCTCCAACGTGTCCAGCGCGTCGGTCTCGCCGAACACGAACAACTTGCCCGCATCGCGCAGCGGCGCATAGTAGTCGTTCTCGACAGAAGCGCGATGCTGACTCAACACGGGACCAATCACGACCGCGACCACCTGCGGGTTCTGCGCCAGTTGCGCCGCCTGCGTGCGAGTTTCGTCCGCAGAATGACACTCACCGTCGGTAAAAAGGCACAGGATCGCCTTGCGCCCAGATTGCTGCCGTAGATAAAGTTGAAAATCCTGCATCACTTTGTCGGGGCGCGTGCCCCACTTGCCCATGTAGTTCTCGATAGTGTCACGCGAGACTTTGGCGAGATCCTTAGAAGCGAGAGGGCGGCTCTCATGCACGGTCGTCAAACTCTCAGCATAGCGCCAGATTTTGATGGGCGTACGCGAGGGCAGCACCACGCCAATCATCCTGTTCAGGAACGCTACACCGCGCTGTTTCTGCTCTTTCGTGACCGACTGACTGACATCGAAGCCTGCGCCGACCATCAAGGGCGTCTTCAGCGACTGACTTTGACTGTAGTTCCACAGCCACCAACCTGCAAGCCCCACCAGCAACAGCGCACCCAGCAAAATCCCGCCAGTTAGCAGTGTGTGCTGCACATCTCCCTCATAACTCTGTCCGCGATTTCCCCTACTTCGTGACATGGTATGGTGTCCTCCTGTTGCTCATACGAGTATACAGTCAGGAGAGTTCCCATGGAAGTTGCGACTCAGACGATTCGGCTCCCCCGTTGCCGAATTATACACCATACTTGGTCGGTTTTTGCTCTCAACCATCGGCAATTCGCGTAGCTTCGGCTTCGAGTTCGATACCGCCGCGGGCGTACTGCTTCACGACGACGCGAATGAAGCGGGGCTGTAGCACCTCGAATAGGTCGTCGGCAATCCGTGCCGCCAGCGATTCGCAATACGCGCCCTCGTCCCGAAATGCCCACAGGTAGAACTTGAACGCTTTCGATTCTAAACACAAGCGATCCGGTTCGTACTCTACAATCACTTCGCCGAAATCGGGCTGCCCCGTGCGGGGGCAAACCGCCGTGAACTCTTTGGCATGCAGGCGTACACGCTGCACTGGAGGCGCAGGGAACGCTTCCTGCTTGAGCGCCTCAATCGCTTCTGCCACACTTTTCGGGCGAGGCATCGGTCCAGAACGCGGCAGGTAGTAGTCCACCTTCGTCATACCATAGAGTGTACCGCAAGTGGGTAGAATTCAGTCGACCATGCCCAAGCACGAATCGTCCACTCGGATTGTAGACCCCGCGCGTCATCTGGAAGAGGCGGCGAGCGAGGCGACCCTGCGCCCCCAACGCCTGAGCGAGTTCATCGGGCAGCAGCAGCTCAAAGAGAACCTGAG
>JAOAES010000027.1 GCA_026416655.1 Fimbriimonadales bacterium | reverse complement strand
TGCAGGTAGTGCATATCCATCTCCCGCCCCTGCGCGAGCGACGCGAGGACATCCCCTTGCTGGCGAACCACTTTCTCAAAAAGTTCGCCGAGGAGAACGGGCGCGCCCTGCGCGAGATTAGCCCCGAAGCGATGCACATTCTGCAGAACGCCTGCTGGAAGGGCAACGTGCGCGAGCTGGAGAATGTGATCGAATCGGCGGTGGTGCTGTCCCCGCCCGACGCGACCACGTTGCTGCCAGAGCACTTGCCCCCCACCCTGCGATTGTAGCATGGTACAATTTCCCTGATGCTACCCGACAAACTCCGCGCGAAACTGAGCGAGACCCTTGCGAAACTGCCTGAAATCGAAGCGCAGCTCGCCGACCCTGCCGTGCTGAGCGACCCCAGCGTGCTACAGCGACTGGGCAAACAACACGCCGAACTGACCGAGCTGCGCGACCTCTACACCCGCTACCAACACGCAGAGGCGCAACTGCGCGAGGCAGAGCAGATTATCGAAGCGGGCGACGACCCCGAACTCCTCACGTTGGCGCAAGAGGAACGGGAAAACGCCCAGAAACTGCTTGAGGAGTATGGACGCGCCCTCACCGCACGCCTGCTGCCGCGCGACCCCAACGACGAGAAAAATGTGATTATCGAAATCCGCCCCGCCGCCGGCGGCGAAGAAGCCGCCCTGTTCGCCGGCGACCTCGCCCGCATGTACATGCGCTTCGCTGAACGCAAAGGCTGGAAATACGAACTTATGGACGCCGAACCAAGCGACCTCGGCGGCTACAAATATATCGTGTTCAGCATTCAAGGCGATGGCGCGTATAGTCAGCTCAAACACGAATCGGGCGTCCATCGCGTGCAACGCGTACCCGTCACCGAAAGCGGAGGGCGCATCCACACCTCCACCGCCACCGTCGCCGTGCTGCCCGAAGCCGAAGAGGTCGATGTGCAAATCAGCCCGCAAGACCTCGTCATCGAAACCTTCCGCTCCTCGGGCCCAGGCGGGCAACATATGCAGAAAAACGAAACCGCGGTGCGTATCATCCACAAGCCGACGGGACTGGTGGTCTCCTGTCAGGATGAGCGTTCGCAGCTGCAGAACCGCGAGCGGGCGATGCGAATCCTGCGCACGCGCCTGTATGAACTGGAACAGGAACGGCTCCGCGCCGAGCGCGACCAGCAACGCCGCGCACAAATCGGCACGGGCGAACGCAGCGAGAAAATCCGCACCTACAACTTCCCCGACCAGCGCGTGACCGACCACCGTATCGGGCTGACCCTGCACGACCTGCAGGGCATTCTCGACGGCGATATCCAGCCCTTTATCGACGCCCTGCAAGCGGAAGAGCAGGCGCGTAAGCTGGAAGCGCTGGAGATTGGCTGACCTGCCCTGTTTTTGGGCTATAACTCCATGCAACGCGAACTGCCGAAGCGGATTTACGGTAAAACCGGCGTGCGGATGCCCATCCTGGCGCTGGGCGGCGCGGGCGTGCTACAAGACCTCAATCGCAAACGCGAAGCCATCGAAATCATCCGCGAAGCCGTCGAATCGGGCGTCTACTACCTCGACACCGCGCAACAGTACCGCGACAGCGAACGCATCTTCGGCGAAGCCCTCGACGGCATGCGCGACAAGGTATTCCTCAGCACCAAAAGCGCCGCCCGCGACTACGACGGCGCATGGCGCGACCTACAAAACAGCCTCCAACGCCTGCGCACCGATAAACTGGAACAGTGGATTGTCCACCATGTCTCCTACCCGCACGAAATCGACCGCCTGTTCGCCCCCGACGGCGCAATCAAAGCGTTCCAGCAAGCCAAAGAGCAGAAAATCGCGAAATACATCGGCATCTCAGGACACAACGACCCCGCAGTGCTGAAAACTGCGATGGAGCGGTTCCCGTTCGATATGGTGCTGTTCCCGCTGAACCCGACGGAACCCCACCATCCCCGCGCCTTCACGAAGGAGTTTCTGGAGTTCGCGCGGCGCAAGGGCGTTGGGCTGGCGGTGATGAAGGTGATGGGCGTCGGGCGTCTGGTGGGCGAGGGCAAGTTCACGCCGAGCGAGCTGTTCTGCTACGCGCTGAGCTACCCGGTTCATACCGCTGTGATTCTGCCCAACAGCCTGCGCGAGTTGCGCGAACTGGTACAGGCAGCGCGCGAGTTCAAGCCGATGCCTGCTGAGCAGCGCCGCGCCTTAGAGGAACGCGCCAAACCCCTCGTCGCGCAGGTCGCGGGAATGTATCATGAGTGGCCCTGAAACCGCGAGACACTCTATCGCGGCTCACGCAAACAGCCCTCCACACGCACACTCTGATGCGACCTATTGCCTATGCCACCGCCACCGCTGCTCCCACTGCCTCCGCTCGGCTTATCTGCTCCACAATCTCGATATTCGTGTTGGGCGCGATTTCGTGGTAGGCAATCACATGGAGCTGAGGCAGCTCAGAGCCGAGCAGTTTGCGCACGGGCAGGCGCAGGTTGGCTGAAGCGCGAGGGTATAAAGCTTCGGGTACAATCACATCAGGTGAAACCATGCCTCCTGCGCGATGGTTGATAGATGAACTGCTGAAGCAGTGGGATGCACAGCCCGAACGCGTCGCCCAAGCTCTGGAGCGCGCTTTGGAAACCGATCCTGAACTGCGCTGGGCAGTGGTGGTGGGAGCGTATCTGGACGAGCAGATTAGCCTCGCTAAGGCGGCGGAACTACTGGGGATGGATCGCTGGTCGCTCCAAGAGGAGTTTCAGCGGCGGGGGATACCGCTGCAGATTGGTTCTCGTAGTGTGGATGAGGCGCGGGCGGAGGTGAGAGTATGGCAACAGTGGTCTCAGCCCCCACGCTCATCCTGAATACGACCGTGATGAGCAATTTTTTACAGGCTCAATGTTCACACTTATTACAACAGCTTCCAACGAATGTGGCAATCTGCCCTGCTGTGCTGCGAGAGGTGCGGTCAGGGATTGAGTCTGGCAAAGTGCGTCCTGCGCCGCTGGAATGGTTGCGCCTGATAAATCTGGAGCCAGATGAAATTGCCCAAGCAGAGCAGCTTAAACGACGGTTAGGTGAGGGCGAAGCCGAGTCAATCGCTGTGGCAGTCTCGCGTGGTTGGGCATTTGCCACAGATGATTGGACGGCGCGTCGTACAGCTCTGCTGATAGGTGTCTCGATTACGGGCACGATAGGGATTCTGGCTGAGCTTACGCGGCAGGGCGTTATCAGTTCGGCAGAGGCAAACGCCTATTTGCAGACCATGGTACAGAGGGGCTACCGCTCGCCAGTGAACCTGATAGAGGACGCGCTTCAGGAGTGAACCTTTTTCTCCTCACGCCACCGCCACCGCTGCTCCCAATACCTCCGCCCGGCTTATCTGCTCCACAATCTCGATATTCGTGTTGGGCGCGATTTCGTGGTAGGCAATCACATGCAACTGGGGCAGCTCGGAGCCGAGCAGTTTGCGCACGGGCAGGCGCAGGTTGCCCGCACATGCCAATACGGGCAGGTAGCCCCGTGCGGTCATCTGCTGCGCGTGTTGCCCGATTGCCTGTAGCAAGGCGCGGCTGGTCTCCATCTCCACACTCAGCGCGCTGTCTCTTATACACATCT
>JAOAES010000024.1 GCA_026416655.1 Fimbriimonadales bacterium | reverse complement strand
CAAGCGCACCTGATCCGCGACGCCGCGTGTGAAATGCACACGCCCGTAGGTTCCGGGCGCAGTCGCCGTCACGCGAATCTGTAGCCCCGCAGTGTTCGGATTGTCGCTGTTGCCTGTCAGGAACTGTCCGCGCCCTGTGGCGGCTTCGCCGTTAATCGTGCCGGCGACATCCTGCCCCTGCGCGTTAATCGCGGTTGTCCCAATTCCTGAGTTGCTGGACGACGCCGCCTGGTTCGAAACCACAGTGAAGTTGCTCGCCGAACCGTAGTTCACGGCACGGATAACCAGTTTGCCGTCTTCCACGCTGGCGACCACGCGATTGCGCAGGCGCGAGTCGTTGTTAATCTGGTTCACGATGTCCTGCTGGGTACTGCCTGCGCTTATGACCAGATTCACCGGGTTACTCCCAAACAGCGCGCCGCTAAAGGTGAGCGTCTCCGCCTCTGTGCTGGCGGAGGTCTGCGCGACGCCTGCCGTTGCTGTCGCACGAGTGGCAATCCGCGTAATCACCACTTCATAGCCACTCAACGGCGAGGCTTTCGTCTTGTCCGTCGAAGACACGAAGCTGATATTCGGGTCGGTTGTACGCCCGGACGCCGTGAACAGGCGCATCACGCCCTGCAAATCCTGTGTGATTGCCTGATTGAACTTGCTCTCGTCGAAGCTAAGTTTGCCGTCCTGCCCCAGCTGCACGCCCACCTGCGCCAGCACGCGCAAGCCGTCTTGCACATTCGGCAGGGCGTTGATTGTGCGGTTGATGAGTCCGTCCATCACGCTACTGACCGTCGTGTCGCCGAACAGCACGCCCGCTTGCAGGGTCTCCTTGTTGACGGAAGCGTTCTGCTTCAGGAAGTCCACGAGGCTGTTGAAGGCGTTCACGAAGTTGCTGACCGCACCGCGAGCGGCTTCCACATCGCGCGTGAGGGTCAATCGCGCTACCTTCGGATTGCTCGCGTCTGCGCTGAGCAAGGTAATCGTGACGCCTTGTATCGCGTCGTTAATCTGGTTGCGGCTGCGGCGAAACTGGAATCCGTCAATCGTGAACTCGGCGTCCTGCGCTTGCACCAGCTCGTTTTGGTAGCCGTTCTGCAGGATGCCCAGCTTCTTGAGGATGTTTTTGTCATCTACAAAAGTCGGCAGACTGCTGCCCCCATCGATTTTGAGGCGGTAGTAGGTCGTTCCCCCCTCCGTTTCCGTTTCGATAGACGCCGTGACGCCTGCGCCCGCATTATTAATCTTGTTCACCAGTGAGGCGAGCGTATCCGTGGCGAAATCGACGGCGATACTTTGCCCATTAATCTGAATTGTGCCGGTTGTAGGGTTGGTCATGTTGAACACCTGCGCCAGCGTCTGCCCAGAGTCACGGAATCGGTCGGAGAGGGCGGCGTTGTTGCGCTGGTTGCGGATGAACTCGTCGTAGGACACCAGTTTCAGCGCGGGCGACAGCACCTGCCAGCCGTCCACATCGGTTAATTGGATTTTGCTGTTCCTGCCGGTTTCGTTGGCGGTCAAGGTCAGGTATGCGCCGTTGTCGGTCGTCAGCACCGATGCCGTGACGCCTGCGCCCGCCGCGTTGATTTTCTGCGCCACGCTGTTGAGGGTGTCGGTCGCTTGCAAAGTGATAATCTTGCCGTTGACCATGAACTGCCCACTGACGCCCAGCTCGGCGGTGGCAGAGGTATGCGCGCCGCTCACGATTTTATGCGCCTGCGCGAGTTTGCTCACGCGCAGCTCGTAGGTTCCGGGCAACGCCTCTGTAGAGGAGGTGATGGTGGCGACGTTCGTATCGCTGGATGTGCCGCGCACGGAGTTGAACGCGCTGTTGACCGACAGCGCGCCCGCCGCCGTCGCGAGGTTGTTCACCAGCCCCCGAAACTGGTCGAAGGCGGTCATGCGGCTCTGCAGCTGCGACTTGCGCACCATCAGCCGCTGCATCGGGCGCGTCTGCAGCTCCGTTAGCTTCTGGATAATCGACTCGGTGTCGATTCCCGTCGCTAAGCCCGCGAAGTTGATACCGCTCAAGTTGCCGCCAATCATCGTGTCTCACCTCCTGGTTTGCCCTTCTCACCAGCCGCGCGTCCATGCGACTCCACCGTCGTTGCGATTATCGGCAGGCAGTTTACTAATCTGGACTCTCAAAAATGCGAGTTTCGTTGCCGATAATCGGGGCGTGATGCTTGCCGTGCTGATGTTGGGGTTGCTATGGACGGCGTCGGCGCGGCTTACGGAGGAGCAAGATTTTCGTAGCACGGGCGTCCCGCCCGTGCAAACTACTTCGTGGCACGGGCGTCCCGCCCGTGCAGTGCTTGAGCGGGACGCTCAAACCACACTTCGTGGCACGGGCGTCCCCGCCCGTGCAGTGCTTGAGCGAGACGCTCAAGCCACGATACGCATCCCTGCGGAGGCGACCATCCACACCCCACGCTTTCGCTTGGGCGACATCGCCACAATTGAAACAGAAGACCCCGCCCTGCGCGAGCAACTGGCTCAAATTGAATTAGGCGCGTCGCCGCTGGCTGGGCAAACGCGCGTTTTTACAAAACAGCAACTGCTTACGCGCCTGCGCCAGCACAAAGTAGACATCAGCGCAATCCAAATTGAGATGCCCGATACGGTACGCCTCACACGCGCAGCGCAAACTCTGGACGCCCCGCAGCTGGAGCAGTTCGCCCGCGCGCAGCTGAAAACCGCTGTGGGCGACACGGCATCCGAATGGACGCTGGAGAACCCGCCTGCGCCCGCCTCGTTGCCCAGCGGCGCAGTGGAGTTCCGATTGGAAGGCGCGCCGCGCGTTGCGTCTGGCTCGGCGACGATGGAAATCACTGCCCTTGTGGAAGGTCAGCCCCGCGCGAAGTACCTGCTGCGCTTCAAAGCCCCTCAGAAGGCGCGTCAAATAACTGTGCGTTCGGGCGAGAGCGTGCAGGTGCGCGTGATGAGCGGCGGCGTCGTGCTGGAGGTACGCGGCGTTGCTCGCGCGACGGGCGCAGTAGACGAAATAATCCCAATTTACATCCCGGATACTCAGAAGAC
>JAOAES010000311.1 GCA_026416655.1 Fimbriimonadales bacterium | reverse complement strand
CGCCGCGAGCGTCACATCGCCCCAAGTGGGGAAGGTCTTCGGACGCGACCAGCTCGAATCCAGCGTGGCGAACACGCCGTTCTGCAGGGTCATCGTGAGCATCGCGGTATCGTCGAACGCGCCGTGAAACATGTTGTTGCCTGTCTCGGCGTACACTTCGGCGATTTCCTGCCCCGTGAGCAGGCGAATCAGGTCGGCGACATGCACGGTGTGGTCAATCATCGCCCCGCCGCCTGCCAGTTCAGGGTCGTTGAACCAGCCGCCGGGGTTCGAGCCGCGATTCGTGCCGCGCAGGGCGAGCAGCTCGCCAATCGCGCCTGAATCGAGCATGCGCTTCATCTGTTGGAAAGCGGGGCTGAATCGGCAAGGGAAGGCGGTAAACAGGTGGACGCCTGCGCCCTGCGCTGCCGCGAGCATTGCCCTGCCGTCGTCCAGCTTTGTCATCAGCGGCTTTTCGCACAGGATATGCTTACCTGCCGCCGCCGCCATCTGCGCCAATCGCGCGTGATGCACATTCTCCGAGCAGATAATCACCGCCTGCGCCTCCGACGCCAGCAGCGATTCGTAGCTGTCGAACGCCTGCGTCTCGAACTGTTGCGCCTTTACCTGCGCACGGGCGGGGTCATGGTCGGCTATCCCAATCAGCTCAGCGTTCGGATTCGCCTTCAAACAGTGCGCGTAGCTGTCGGCGTGCAGGTGCGCAAAACTCATGATGCCCACTTTGACCTTCATAGCGACACAACCCTCCCTGTCTGTGCGGACTCGATGGCGGCGAGCGCGAGGCGCACGGCGTTGTAGCCGTCTTCAACGGTGATTTCGGGCGTCTGCCCTGCCCGCACGCAGTCGATGAAGTGGCGCAGCTCCAGATAGTACGGGTTCTGCACAGCGGGGCTTTCGGGAACCTGCACACCGCCGCCCCCACCACCGTCGGCGCGTGTGGCTATCTGCAGCGCGACCTGCCGTGTGGAATCGTACTCCAGCATGCCCGAATCGCCGCAGATTTCGAAATTCACCTTGAAGCCGCCCGGGTCGCACCATGTGCCTTCGATGTGCCCCACCGCGCCGTTTTTGAACTTCAGCGTGACGAGCGTGTAGTCCAGATGTTCTAAGTTGCGGAAGGTGAGCGATTTAGCGTACACGCGCTCCACCGCGCCGAGCGTCCAGAGCAGCCAGTCGAAGTCGTGGATGATGAGGTCTAAGATGACGCCGCCGCTTTTGTTGAAGTCGGCGTACCAGTCGCTTTTGGTGCGGGGGAAGTCGCCGCCGCGTCGCATGCGCACTGCCGCCACCGCGCCCACCGCCCCGCTTTTGACAAGCTGATGCGCCGTGCGGTATTCGGGGAAGAAGCGCAATACGTGTGCTGGCATGAAGGGGATCTTGTGCTTGTTGACGGCTTCCACGATGCGCTCGCAGTCGTCCAGCGTGCGGGCGAGCGGCTTCTCGCACACGACCGCTTTGCCCGCCTCGATCGCGGGCAGCGCGTACTCTGCGTGCCGATAGGTGGGCGTGCAGATGTCGATTATCTCGCACTGGTTCAGTAAATCGCTCAGATTGCTCGCGACATACACGCCGTACTCCTGCGCGAACGCCTGCGCCCGCTCAGGGTGGTGATCGTACACCGCGACGACCTCCACGTCGGGCATCTGGCGATAGGCGTCCATATGTTGCCGTCCCATCGTGCCCAAACCGATAATGCCGACTCTGGTCATAGCCACGCTGCTTATTCGCCGCGCATAGCGGGTTTCCTGCCCTGCAGAAAGCGGCTTGACACGCCAGAATTACCAGTATGAGTCAGGGCGAAGTGCTGGAGTTGGGGCGTCAGGCGATGCTGGTGGGCTTGCAAGTCGCGATGCCCATCCTTATCGCGGCGTTGATTGTGGGGCTGATTGTCAGCGTGTTTCAGGCGGTGACGCAGATTCAGGAGATGACGCTGCAGTTCATTCCCAAAATCATCGCCGTTGGGCTGGTCGCGCTCTTCGCCGGCGGCTGGATGCTCACACAGATTGTGGAGTTTACAAGTAGGGTATTGTCTAACCTTCCGCCTCTATGAGCCTCGATCTTGAGGGGTTCTGGGCGTTTCTGGTTGCGTTTGTGCGGGCGTCGGGGCTGGCGCTGGTTGCGCCTGTGTTCGGCAGCCGCTCGGTTCCCACGCCGATACGAGTGGGGCTGTCGGCGGTGATTGCACTCGCGCTTGCGCCCTTGATTC
>JAOAES010000299.1 GCA_026416655.1 Fimbriimonadales bacterium | reverse complement strand
CCATATCCGCGTCGGACATCGGCATCACCCAGCGCACGATGAGGTCTTTGCCCTGCTTACGCCACCAGATACCGTAGCCCGCGTTATCGGCGGCGCGTTCCGCCTCCGTGTTTGGCTGCCACACCATCTGCTCACGGAAGTAGTTGTAGGTCACCTTGTAGTGGCGCATAATCGGCACGCCGAGCAAGCCGTAGCGCGTCTGCAACGCCGTCACCGAGTCGGAACGCGCATTCTCCGACAGCTTGTGATAGGCGTATACCGAGTGGAACTGCAGCGGTCCCAGCCGCATCCGATTAATCCGGTACACCAGCAGGTCGCCCGTGAAGAAGTTGTAGTCGTCGCCCTCGAAAAACTCGCCCAGCCGCTTGTACCACTTCTCGATGGTGATGGAGGGTCCATCGTTTTTGTCGTGCTTGTAGGAGGGCGGGAGCAGGTTCGTGGACGCGCCGGTGTCGACAATCATCCGTATCGGTTGCTCTTTCTGCCCGACGGTCATCGTGACCAGCACATGGTCGCCCGCCATCTCGAAGGGGATGACCGTGCCTTCGGGCATAGGCGCGTCGGGTGGCTCGAAGGTGATCGTGCGGTCGGCGAAGTTCACGGTCGTCTGGAACGCGGCGATGGTCTCGCGCCCCAGCAGTCCGATCACGCGCTTGCCGTCGATGGAGTCGTTGCCGAGCGGGGTGCGCCAGACCGCGCCGCCGCTAATCACGATGTCGCGCACTTCCGCCTCACCTACCTTCAGGCTCTTCACGCGCACGCGATACGACGGAAACGCGCCGTACACCATCGTCGCCCAGTAGTCGCTTTTGGGAATCTTCTCCAAGCCCGCCTCTTTCACGATGGCGTCGTCAATCCATGTGCTGGACGCGCCCGTGTCGTAGATAATCCAGTACGGTCCCTTGCCGTTGAGCCAGACCTGCACATAGAGCGAGTTCGTGCTGAACTTGAAAGGCACTTTCACGGGCAGGTTGTCGCGCACGGCGGGCGAGGTTCCGTGCGGCGGACGCTGGAACCGCGCGTCCTCCAGCTCGGTCTGGGCGTCCATCGAGGTCATAAAGTAGGTCGCTACATGCGCCCCTTCGCTGTAGAGGCGGGTTTCGAGGGGCATCAGCACCTCGCCTTTCGGGGTCGGCATCGCGCGGAAGCCATGAAAGATCACGCCGACGCGACTGATTTTGTCCGTCTCGTAGTCCACCTGCTGATACTCCATGCCCACAATCTGGTTCTGCTCGTTGAGGAAGCAGTGAAGTTTGTTGTCGGGCTTCTTGGGCAGGTTGCGCTGGTGGTCGGGTTCAGGCAGCTGCACCGTGATTCGGTACGCGGGGCGTCCGTCGGGGAGTTTGCCCTCTTCGCCGCCGACCAGTGTCCCTGCCGAGAGCCAGTGGGGGATCTGGACGAAATGTGCGTAGAGAGTATCTTTCAGCCCCCATTCCTCCTCTTGGGCGATGCTGGAGCTGAGGTACTCGTTTTTGCGCCAGCCCTTATTCCCGTCGAATCCCACGATGAACTCATCGTCGCCGTAGCGCACTTCCGTCAGGCGTTTCGTTCCGCGCATAGAGACGACACGCTTGGCAGCGCTTTTGCCGCCGTATTCGCTGGTGACGTCGTACTCCAGTTTCACGCCGCGTTGCGCGAGGGCACGATAGGCGTCGCCTCCGTGTTGCTCAATCGCTTGCTGGAATCGCGTCGCGGCGTCCGTCGCGAACGCCGAGCTGATGAGAATCAAGACACCAAAAACCCCACAAATGCGCTGCATCGTGAACCCTCCACTGATAGGATACCCGCTCTGGAACAGTGTCGATATTTCACGGCGACCCAGGATGGATTCCCATTGCCTGTCTAATGCCAATTGGGGTTTCAAGGGATACACCCCCTGAAGCCCCCAAACACCCTCGACCAGCCCTCACTCTCAGCCTCTCTCGCATGTGGGAGAGGGGGAACCCGGCTCCTGACAAGGGTACATCGCGTTGCCTCAGTTTGGGGCAAGAGGGCAACGGTTTCGCAGGCACTCGCGGCTTTCTGACCTCACCCCCCAGCCCCCTCTCCGTTTACGGAGAGGGGCTGGGGGTGCGGGTAGTGTAGTCCTTGAAACCACGCTTTTGGTATAACTGCCTTCGGCGCAGAACCCGACGGTGAGAACGCCTTCCCGCCCTGCACGAGGCTCCCTGCAGGAACACACGGGACGGTGGGGAATCTAATACAGCTATGCGAGCTTTTCTATTGATTGCGCTGTTTGGGTTCCTGTTCGGGCTGAGCGGGGCACAGACTGAAACGAAGCCAACGAAGCCCGCGCCGCCGCCTCCCGCTGAAAGCAAACCTGCGCCAAAACCGCGCGAGACCACGCTGGAGTTTGCACAGGAGGGAGAACGCTGGTGGTGGGCGGAAGATGGCAAGGGCAATCCCTTGAATCCACCCCAAAAAACTGGCGACGCGAGTGTGAATGTCAAACTGCCCGAAAGCGCAGAAACGCTCTGGGTCTACGACGCGAAGTCGGGCAACCTCGCGCAACTCAAGGTCGCCGAGCTGAAGGAGAAAACCGAACTCAAGAGCGATAGCTGGACGCACGTCGCCCGTTTGCAGGTGAATGTGAAGGCGCAGGACAAGCCCGTCGCCAGCGCGCTCGTGAGTCTGACCGACGCGACAGGCGGGACGCGAACGCAGGTGCTGGAGCCGTCGGCGGAGGGGATTCTTGTGTTCGAGCGCGTGCCGCTGGGCAAGGTGGAGGTTGCCGCTCGCTACGGCGACGAGCAGAAAGCCTCGCAGGAGACGACGCTGAAAGCCGAACGCGAGTTGCGCGTGCCCATAATTGAACTCGCGCTGAGTGGTACGGTGGCGACGCTGGAGCCGACGAAGGGGGCAGGGGAGACCGAAGCGAAGGCGGAGGAGACGCCGCAGGTTAGTCGCATCGGCGCGATTGTGATGTTCGTGATTGCGCTCGCGCTGGCGGTCGGGGTAATCTATTTTCTGATTCGTCTGGCGACGCAGAAACCGCAGCAGCTCGGCGAGGCGATGAGCAAACTCGGCGTAGAACTGCCCCAGGTGGCGACAAGCGGGGCAGGGGGAAGCGCTGGTTCCGCCGCGCCCTCTGCGCCGCCGCAGCCCGACTTGCCGCCGCTGGAGACCGCAGGCGTGCCTCCCACAGCAACCGTTGCGCCGCCGACAGTCGTCGCGACCGGACCTGCTACGCGCATCGTCGCCACGCAAGGACCCCACGCAGGGCAGGCGTTCGAGATTAACGCCGACCTGCTGACGATAGGACGCGAGGCAATCCACCCGATTGCGCTGGTGAACGACATGGGCGTGAGCCGCAACCACGCGCAAATTACCCGACAGGGCGACCAGACGCTGATTGAAGATCTCGGCAGCACGAACGGAACCTATGTGAACGGCGTGCGCATCAGCGCGCCCACGCCGATTAAGCCGGGCGACACGCTGCAGCTCGGCGCGAGCCTGTTCCGCGTGGAATAAGCGATGGTTTCCAAACTGTTCTACTTGATGGTGTTCGGCGCAATTGGCGGCTTGCTCGCATGGTTCGTGAACGAGCCGTTCGTGCAGGATGACATCCGCCGCAATGTAGACTGGGGGCATGTCGCTTTTTTTGGCTCGGTGTCGGGCGGGTTCATCGGCGCGATGATTGGCTTGGCGACAGGACTGTCGCTCGGTACAGGCAAGCACATCGTGCGCGGCGTCGCGCTCGGCGCACTGCTGGGGATTCCGGGCGGCTGGGCTGGGCTCACGGTAGGGCAGATTCTTTTTAATGCGTTCGACGTCGCGATACCGATTGTAGGGTTAATCTTTGGGCGCATCATTGGCTGGAGTGCGTTCGGCGCGTTGATGGGGCTGTCGGAGGGAATCGTGGCGCGTTCGCCCAAGCGGATGCGCAACGGCTTGCTCGGCGGGGCGATTGGCGGGGCGTTAGGGGGCGCGCTGTTCGATTTCCTCGCGCTCACGGTCGGCTCGATTTTCGGGTTCGCGTTGCGTGCGGAGGGCGAGGCGGGCGCGCCGTCGCGGGCGGTTGCGCTCACGCTGGTCGGTGCGGGCATCGGGTTGTTCATCGGG
>JAOAES010000296.1 GCA_026416655.1 Fimbriimonadales bacterium | reverse complement strand
GTCGGTACACGCGGTGCGCGCGTGCGCTGGACGCTGCGCGTGCCCGACCTGCCTGATCAAGGCGCGGGACAGATTTATGACGACGAGGATGCCAACTTTACGGCAGGGCTATTCACGCCGAACGACGCGCTGACCGACCGCTATGAACGGCTCTATCACGAAATTGTGCCCACGAACGACGCGGGCAACATTCAGCGCGCCTTCTGGAAGATACAGGTTCCCACAACGGGGCAATACTATGTGTTCGCGTGGTTCCCCTCGGACGACCAGAACGCGCGTCAGGCGCAATACGTGATTGAGCACGAAGGCGGCTTCCTGCGCCTGCGCATCGATCAACGCTACGGCGGACGCTGGGTGCTGCTGAACAAGATTCCTGTGGAGATGCGCAGCGGGCGCACCTACGAGATCGAGGTGAACAACTTCTCGCCCGATGATGTCGCGGTCGGTTCACAACGCGTGATTGCCGACGCAATTCGTGTGGTGAGCGCAGATGGACTGAACAACGCTGTGTTCTCCACGCCGGCGGTCGGGCGCGTGCGCGTGCGCGACGGGAATAGCACCGAGTTGCGCTGGGTGGTCGTGTTCGGCGCACAGAACGGCGCGGTGTATGCCGTCGACGCGCTCGGCGACGGCGAGAACGGCACGCGCCGCGGCGAAACGAAAATCTACTGGATTGTCAAACCCGCCAACTCCACCAGCTTCAGCTACGCCTCGCCGCTCATTCTCGAGAGCGACGACCTCGTGGCAATTGGCAACCCCGCAGGCTCGGTGTACCTGATACGCACCGACCACAACCCGAACAATCCGAACGACGATCCGCTGCGATGGCAGTATGGCCGTTTCGGCGCGGCGTTCGTCTCCACGCCCGCGTATGACCCCTCGACCCGACTGCTCTACATCGGCAGCTCGGAAGGCGGCAACCAGTTCGGGCGCGTAATTGCCCTCAACCCCTTCGTGCAAGACAACACGAACACGCCGCAGGATGAGCGCGTGGCGTGGGTCTACCCCCCAGAAGACCAGGATCCCATCGAGCCGATTACTTCCACGCCCGCGGTGGCGTTGGGGCGCGTCTATGTGACGACGGGTAGCATCAGCGGCGGGCGACTGTACGCGCTTAAAGCGGACAATGGCTCGCTGGTGTGGGCGCGTCCCGCGTTGAACGCGCCGCTCACGAGCTTCTTCTCGTTCTACTACAGCTCGCCGCTGGTAGTGGAGAACCTGCCTTATCGCGGCATACCCACCAATATTGTTTACGTGGGCGGCTTCGGCGCGCGCGTGATTGCCTTCAACGCGGACACGGGCGACCTGCTCCACTTCAGCGAGAACTTAGGCGGGCAGATTTTCAGTTCGCCCATCTTCACCTATGTACGTGACACGGACGCGAACGGCAACTTGCTCGGCATACATCCCGCGATAGTCGTTGCGACCAATTCGGGCTTGCTGCTCGCGCTGCACGCCGACGAACAGGTCAACAGTCGCAACGGCAAGGCGTTCGAGGGCTGGGATCTCTATGCGAATACCGTCTTCGCCTCGCCCGCGATGCTGGACGACTGGCTCTACGCGGCGGACGACGAGGGAATCGTCTACGCTTATAATGTGCTGGGCGTGGCGGGCACCGCGGCGGAAACCGGGCTGGGCGGCATTATCAGAGAACCCGAAGGAACCGTCTCAGCCGACGGCTCTGACTATTCCAAGCTCAAGGTCTCCGTCACGACTCGCAAGGCGGATGCCGACGCCGTGCTGAACGGAACGATACGCCCCGATGAGCTGGAGCCACGCTACCCCGACGCACTGGAGTGGGGCGACACCTTCTATGTGGTGGTGTGGAACTTCAAACAGGGCACGAACCCGCAACCGTTGCGTATCCAGCTGATTGGTCCCGGCGTCACGCGCGTGGAGTACACGCTCTCACCGCGCCAGACCCCCCGCCCGCCCCAAGATAACCCGAATCTCGACTACGTCGCCGTGCAGTCGATTAGTATTCAGGCGTCGGGCAACAACTTCTACTCGCCGGGCGAGAAGTACGAACTGCAGGTGCGCTTTGGGCAGGGCGGCTGGACTTCGGATTTGGCGATTGAAACGCCCGGGATAGACCGCCCCGCGCGCAATGGCGGCTTGGAGACGCCTCCTTATGGCGGCGACGATCCCGACGCGCTGGCGACAGGCGCGGGCTGGCGGTTCGGTGTGGCGAACCCCCTCAAGCTGCAGGGTGTTGGCATCGTGGGCGATGGCGGTACCAATCAGAACCTGTTCAACGGCAATAAGAGCGAGAACGCTATCTTCAATGTCAGCACGCGCTTCCGCGACCTGCTCGGCGCGGTTCAGCCCGTCGGGCTGGGCGAACACGGCAAGACGCTCTTTGGCGACTTTGTCGTGCAGGATCGACGCACGCCACAGACCTCTGACGTCGTGCCTATCGCGCTGAATGTGCGCGCCTATGGGGACGATATGCGCTGGCAGGGCGGGGCAGGGGCGGTCATCCGTGCGCTGCCTTGGGAGACTCTGCCCACTTATCCGGACCGTAGCCTCGACTATCCCGACATCTCCGGACGGCGCATCCAGATGCTCTTTGAGGGCGGAACCGACCTGCAACGCGCCGCCGCGCGCGCCCTGCCCACGAGCAACGAGGTCAAAGTGCAGGTCGAAATCCCGCGCTTCCAGCCCGCGAACCTCACAGGATACAGCTCCCTCACACGCATCTACGTCGACTCGAACAACAACGGACGCTTCGACGGACTGGAGAGCGTGCTGCAACCCGGCGTGACCCAGAACCTGCGCATCGAGGCGTATCGCGAGATAAACAGCACCGCGACGGTGCAGGCAGATGAACGCCTGTTCGTGGAAGAGCAGGTCATCGACTTCGGTTCGCTGCCCGGCGGGTTCGGCTTCA
>JAOAES010000283.1 GCA_026416655.1 Fimbriimonadales bacterium | reverse complement strand
GGCACGAGACTCACCAGATGGATTATACCAAAGTCAAGCTTGCCACAAAAAACTCTTTCACGAAACCCACCGCCCGAAACCTTCCTCCAAAAGCGTCATCTGTGAGCCGTCCCACTTCCACAAGTGGTCGCCCACACGACCGAATAAAAGCCCTAACCTCGTTCCCTCATGATGAATCCAGTACTCCTCGCCCGGTTGCAGCGGATATTTCGCGACAACCGCATCGCCCAACTCCTCAGCAGAGGCAGGGCGAAAAATAGTTTTCCAACGGATTGTGCTTGCCAGTTTCCTTCAAGTCTCCCTCGTGAGCCTCCGACTAACGTCGTGGGGACGCCGTTGTACCATCTGTGAAATTCTAAGCGTACTATACCTCGCGGGAACAGCTTATCATGCGTGGTTCCCTCCAGCGCCGAAACCCTCCTTACGCACGCAAGCGCGCTGCTATAACGCTTGCCAGCATCTGCACTTGCGCGGGCGACAAGCGCGAGGGATGCTTCTCCAGCGCAGGCAGTAGCCAAGGCAGGGGCAACACCCACACATGCTCCACACGACCGCCAGGAACCTGCACGAACGCCCGCGAAAAGCAGACCACTGGTTGTACATAGTAGTTTTGGCGCAGACGATGCTGAAACAGCTGGTTCACCGCCATACTCTGTGCTTTCACCTGCCGCAGAAAATCCTTCTCCAACAGTTTGCCGTTGCGCAGCAGCTGGTTGCCCTGCGCCGTGATGCGCCCGCGATGGCTTTTTGTTTCTACCACAAACACGCCTGGAGGTCCAATCACCAGATGGTCGACGTTGCCTACAGCAGGCATCGGCAAATCGTGAAACACATACCAGCCTTTCGCCTGCAAGGTATCCAGTGCCGCACCAACCCACTCTTCGCCTTGCGCGCCTTGTCGGGCGCGATCGTGTAAGTTGAACAAGCGAGTTGCCGCCCAGCCCAATCCGAACACGCCCACCACGCCGACATAAAGCGCCAGTGTTCTCGCAGGATCAGCGCGGTTCCCGAAGGACTTGAGCAGCGTGTCAAATGCAACATACAGGAATAATATCGAGACAACCAACGCGAGGCTAAGAACAATCCAAGCCATGCGACCTGTGAGACGCGCATGTTGCTGTAGCGTCTTGCCCGGCTGCCTGAATCGCATGAAGGAAAGATTTCTCCATGAAGCGACATTTCCCTAGCGAGGAATCACGTGATAAACGCCAAAAATTAATCAGGTATCCTAACACCGACGGAGCGGCGGATGCGAGGGATAGCACTGGGGCTGTTGGGGCTGTTGCTGACTCTGGCGTGGGCGGACGGCTTGCGCGAGGCGAGGCTCGTCGTGCGCGGCGAGACACTGGAACTAAACCCGCCCGCACTCTGGGATGGACGCGAGTTGTGGTTGCCTACTCAACACCTCGAAAAGCTCGGCTTACCGCTTGAAGCCAACGCCCACACAGTGCGCCTGACGACGCTCCCCTCAGACCAGCCTGTGGCGCATGTCCCCTGCGAGCCAAAACGGGGCGTGCTTTGCGTTCCTGTGCGCGACCTCGCACGGCGACTGGGCGGATTCACCCGCTGGGATGAAGGTAGCCATACACTCAGCCTGCTGGCGCGCTTGCAGGAAGCGCAGCTGGGGGATGAAACCCTGCGCATCAAAACCAGCTTGCCAGTAGCGTGGCGCACTTTCAAACTGGAGAACCCTCATCGGCTGGTGATTGACCTTGCTGGCTGCGCCCTACCCGATGTACCTGTGCCGCTGCCCCAGCCTGCAGGGAGCGTCAAAGCGGTGCGCATCGCTCAGTTTGACCCGCACACGGTGCGTATCGCCCTGGAGATGGACACGCCCCACGCCTCACCCGAAAACGGACTGCATAGCGAATGGCAAATCGCGCTTGTGCCAGCTGCGCAAAGCCCGATTGCTACCGACCCTGCCGACGCCCCGCCGATTGTGGTAGAAGAGGCGCGCCCAGCGGAACCTGCCCCCGAACCGTTCCAGATACCTGCGCTGCAGCGCAACGCACAGGGCGTGGTTCAGCTCAATATTCCCATGCCTGAAGGGGCGCGTCCGAATGTGCAGTTTCTGGAGAATCCGATGCGCATCGCGCTCGATGTGCCGGGCTATCTGCAGGAGGCGGTAGAGCAAGCCATCGACGACCCAAGCCTGTTCGTGCGCACGCTGCGCGCCGCACCGATGGAAGGTGGCATGGTGCGCCTCGTGCTGGAACTCTCGCGCTCCGTCGGAGCGCAGATCCTGTCTGGCAAGGCGGGCATCACGCTCAACCTGCGCGCCCCACGCAACACGGGCGGCAAACTGAGCGAGAAGATTATCGTCATCGACCCCGGACACGGCGGAGCGCAGCCCGGTGCGCGCTGGCGCGAGGGACAGACCGTCATCGAGGAAAAGACCATCACCCTCGCAATTAGCCTGCATATTGCGGAACTGCTCTCACGGGAGGGCGCAAAAGTCATCCTCACGCGTTCCGAAGACAAGGCGGTCGGTTTGTACGAACGCACCGCCCTCTCCAACAGCGCGAACGCTCACTTTTTCATCAGCATCCACTGCGACTCGAACCCGCGCCCAAACTCGGCGTCAGGCACGACAATCTACTATCACAAAGACGATGCCGACAGCCGCGCGCTGGGACAGGCAATCTTGAACGAGATGGTCAAAGTGAGCGGATTGCCCTCGCGCGGTGTGCGTTCCGACTCGAAGCTTTATCAGAATGGACTTGCTGTGCTACGCACCAGCCAGATGCCTGCCGTGCTAATCGAGGTGGGATTCCTGAACCATTCGTTCGACCGCGCGAAGCTCATCCAGCCCAACTTCCAGAAGCGTATCGCCGAGGCGATTGTCAAAGGGCTTAAAGCGCATGTCGAGGGGCGCTAACGACATCCCCGCGATAACGCTCGCTTCAAGCGCGTACGCCAGCAGGTATACTCTCTTCGCCCACAGGCGTCTAAACACTCAGGAGCAATCAGCTATGTACGGTGGTATGCGCGGCTCAGGTCGAATGTTTCGAATTTTGATGCGCCACGCGGGCATCTCCCGTGAAATGGGCGGCGAAGAACTCTCGCTCGCTGTGCAGCGCGTTGACCAGATGTTCATTCAAGCGCTGGAAGCAGGCGCGTCAGACATCCATATGCACCCCGAACATAACGCTTTGCGTATCCGGTTCCGTATCGACGGCGTGTTGCATGAGCATGAGGTCATCACCCAGCCCGATCTGATTCAGGCGATGGTAAGCCGCGTGAAGCTCGCGGCGAACATGCACTTAGACGAGAAACGCGATACGCAGGACGGGCGCATCGATATGGAGTATCTAGATCGCAGGCTCAGCGCGCGTGTGTCGTGTATCCCCACGCTGAACGGCGAGCGAATCGTGATGCGCATTTTAGACCCCGCCAAGATGCAGGTCAAACTCGACACACTGGGCATGCCCCAGGACGTGATGGCGCACTGGCGACGCGCCCTGCAGGTCGCCTACGGCATGCTCGTCGTCACGGGACCGACAGGTTCGGGCAAAACCTCCACACTGTACGCCTCGCTGCACACGCTGGATCGCGTCCACCGCAATATTGTGACGGTCGAAGACCCGGTGGAGTATGAGTTTCCCGATAACGTGATGCAGGTGCAGGTGACGGAGAAGATTACCTTCCCGCGTGCCCTGCGAGCGATGCTCCGCCACGACCCCGATGTGATTATGATTGGCGAGATACGCGACCGCGAATCGCTCCAAATCGGGATTCAGGCGGCGTTGACGGGGCATCTGGTACTGTCTACCTTGCACACGAACAACGCCATCGAGACGCTGAGCCGTATGATTGACATGGGCGCGGAGGATTACCTGATTGCGGCGACCTTGCAGTGCGCGATGGCGCAGCGACTGGTGCGTGTGATCTGTCCCGATTGCCGTGTGCCCTATCAGCCGACGCCCGACGAAATCGCCGCGCTCAAAATCCCGCAGGAATGGCTGGCGCAGGCGCGATTCTTTGCCGGGAAGGGCTGCCCGAAATGCATGAACACGGGCTATCGGGGGCGCACGGGCATCTTTGAACTGCTGCGGATTAGCCCCGCCATCCGCGAGGCGATTGTGAATCGCGCCTCCAGCGACCAGATTATGCAAATCGCCGTCAAAGAGGGCTTCCGCACCATGCTGGACGACGGACGCGA
>JAOAES010000266.1 GCA_026416655.1 Fimbriimonadales bacterium | reverse complement strand
CCCGCCCCAAAGGTACGATTTAATATTGGAGGAACTTAAGTGCCTCCAATATTAAATCGTTCCCTTTTGCTTTCTTTCACTGAGAGACTGTTTAAGAAGGTGAGTGAGGTATAATCGGGGTATGATGACCCGAAAATCGTATCCGTCCGACCCGACGCCACAGCAGTGGCAAGTGATCGAACCTCTCCTGCGCAAAGCGCTCTACCAACGCAAGCGTAAACTCATCGGCGCCCCGCGCAAGTACAGCCTCTACGACCTCGTGTGCGCGATGCTCTATGTCCTCACCAACGGTATCCACTGGCGGGCTATGCCCCACGACTTACCCCCGTGGCAAGTGGTTTATTACCACTTTCGTCGTTGGCAGCGTTTAGGCGTCTGGGAGCAGGTAGCGACGGCGCTGGCGACGCAAGCGCGGCGGCAAGCGGGACGCAGAGCCCCGAAGCACTTGGCGGTGGATAGTCAGAGCGTGCCCACCACGCAAAAAGGGGGGCGCGCGGGTATGACGCGGGCAAGAAGGTCAAGGGGCGCAAGCGGCACATTGTGGTCGATTCGCAGGGGAGTTTAGTAGCGGTGGCGGTGACGCCGGCGGATGTGTCGGATGCGCGGGGGGCGTATCGGGTGTTGGGTCAGGCGTTGGCGCGGTATCCGTCGGTGCGGATTGTGATTGCGGACAGCGCGTATGACCGTGAGGGGTTGTTGGAGTGGTTGTTGTTGGAGTGGTGGGTGGGATTGGATTGTGTGGGTCGTGAGGAGGGACGTGGGTTTGTGGTGTTGCCGCGTCGGTGGTTAGTGGAGCGGAGTTTTGCGTGGTTGTTGCGGTGTCGTCGGTTGTCGCGGTGTTATGATGTGTTATGCGAGGTGGAGGAGGCGTGGTTATGGATGGCGGGTGCGCGGTGGTTGATGCGCCGTATTGCGAGGAACCTTTCTTAAACAGTCTCTTAGAGACTGTTTAAGAATGCAAGCAGGCTTCCGTAGCGTCGGCGTCTCGCCGACGCCCCTGCGTAGCACGGCCTTCCAGCTCGTGCATCCATTGCACGGACAGGCGTGTCCGTGCGTTAGGGCTTGGACAAGACTGTCCAAGCCAGTTTGTGCTTGGGCGAGACGCCCAAGCCACGAGTCGCCTGCGTCGGCGAGACGCCGACGCTACGCGGTACGACTTCTTAAACAGTCTCTCAGAAGGGATAATCTTCTATTTCGATCGAATCATCTATGTCAACTTCTATTTCGATCAAATCATCTATGTCAACTGTAACAGATGTTGCAGTTTCCACATCGTTGAAGTCGAGATTCGCTGTTTCTACCATAGTGGAATCATCCGAACAAACAGAGCCAACATCGGAGTTGGACGCATACGTGATTCGCTGTTCTGCTTCTCGGAGCTTCCGTTCACAGAAGTAACGCAGTTGCTGCCCCTCCTCATAGAGGCTAACCGTCTCATCAAGCGTGAGATTCCCAGACTCTAGCAGCGTGACAATCTCTTCCAGTCTTGCCAGCGCCTCCTCGAAGGAGAAACTTCCTCCTTCTTGTAAATGGTCATGCTGAGGCATCACCTTTCACCTCCTCAACAGTGACCAAAAGTATACCGTCCGAGAGAACCACCTCAGCGGTTTGACCAGGCACAAAGAGTTTCGTTTGAGAAAGCACGTGTTTAGTGAATGGATCTCGTAGAAGAGCATATCCGCGTTGCAAGACGGCATATGGGTTCAAAATATCGAGTTTAGAAGAAACAGATACCAGTGTGTTCCGATGGCGCTCCGCACGCAGATTGGCAGCTTGACTTAACCTTGAGGTGAGAACTTCTAGGCGGCGCGTAAGTGTGTTGAGGGAGTGGCTTGAAGCATCGAGCTTCAAAGCAGCAAGCAAAAGCTGCTCCCTGTAGCGTGCAAGACGAGCTTGCGGACTATTCTGGTACAGTGCTTCCAACAGGCTGGAGACTAAGAGCTTGTTTCGTTCGAGGAACCTATTACTTGCTGATTCTAGTCTTATTGAGAAACTGTTCACGCGCTGCCTTGCTTGGTTAAGTAAGCTCTCGGGCTGAGTAAATACACCTCGTTCGGACAGCATGGCAAGCGAATTTCGAGCTGTCGCGAAGGCACTTTCTACTGCTCGATAGGCTCTTTGGGAAAGGTAGTCTACTTTCGCCAGTAAATGCTCGGCATCAGGAAGAACCATTTCAACAGCAGCGGATGGAGTCGGCGCTCTTAGATCCGCAGCGAAGTCCGTGAGCGTATAGTCAGTTTCGTGTCCGATAGCGCTGACAATCGGTATCCGTGAAGTAGCAACAGCTCGAACAACTTGCTCTGTATTGAAAGCCCACAGGTCCTCAATTGAACCACCACCACGGGCAAGAATAAGCACATCCATCATGCACCTACTCCCGTCGGGCTGCTCCACTCCAAAACTATTTGCAAACCGAATCGCTCGAACAAGCGACTCCGAAGCATGCTCGCCCTGAACCAACGAGGGGAACACAAAGATCTCAACGCTTGGGTTTCTCTTGCGAGCAATCTGAATAACGTCGTGTAGCACTGCTCCATCGATAGAGGTAATTAATCCCACTCGTTGCGGAAAAGGAGGTAGCGGTCGTTTTCGATGTTCTGAGAACAGTCCTTCAACCTCGAGCTTACGTTTCGTTTCTTCGTACTGCTTCCACCAATATCCCTTGTCAAACCTGCGAATTATTTTCGTCGCATGAATCTGGAACTCACCTGTATAAGTTTGGTTATATTTTCTGTTTCGAATGCTGCCAAACACGTAGACCTGTTCCCCGTCCGAGGGAGGGTCATCCACTTCGCGGGCATACGTACTCCACATTACGCATCCAATCTGACTCTGCTCATCACGAAGTGTAAAAACAGCGTGATTGCCTCGAATAATACGCCAACCAACGACTTCGCCTGAAACGACGAGGTTCGCCAGACGACTGTCATTTTGCACTAACTGCCTCATGTGCGCAACGACTTGGGAAACAGTTAGGGAGGCAATTTCGCATTCTCCCTGTTCTGCAGATGGGGTATCTATATCATACCAGAAATCCATGTGTACCTACTCCATTCTCGTCGTTATGAAGTCATAATACCTCAGTCATAGACACTTTTGTCAAGTGGCGTGGTTCGTGTGGTCATAAGTTGTCTCCTCCGCTGTAGAAGTGTACCTGAGCGGGCTACCTTTCCATCTACGGCGCCATGCCCAATATGCTTTTAGCCCTCCGCTCCCGTTCGGCATATTCAAAGTGCTTGTGAAAAATCGCGCTCTGAGGCGTCGTACACAGCAGGAGACTCCATCCTGCACGCGAACCCATAGAGCGGAGGTTCTTCGACGATGGCGCGACCAGTGACTCTGTTTACAGGACAGTGGGCAGACCTGCCCCTTGAGACGATGGCGCAGAAGGCAAAAGAGTTCGGCTACGACGGTCTCGAACTCGCCTGCTGGGGCGACCACTTCGATGTGGAGAAAGCCCTCACGCAGGACGGCTACTGCGAATCGCGCTGGGAAATCTTAGGCAAGTACGGGCTGAAGTGCTTCGCGATTAGCAACCACCTCGTGGGGCAGGCGGTGTGCGACCAGATTGATGAGCGGCACAGGGCGATTCTGCCCCCGCGCGTGTGGGGCGACGGGAATCCCGAGGGCGTGCGTCAGCGCGCCGCTGAGGAGATGAAAAACACCGCCCGCGCCGCACGCAAACTGTTCAACTGCGCCCCCGACGCAGTGAAAGCGCAACTGACGCGCGTCGTGGTGAACGGCTTCACAGGCAGCAGCATCTGGTACTATCTCTACTCGTTCCCGCCCAACCCACCCGACTTAGTCGAAAAAGGCTTCGCCGACTTCGCCACGCGCTGGAAGCCGATCCTGGATGTGTTCGAGCAGGAGAATGTCTACTTCGCGCTGGAGGTTCACCCGACGGAGATTGCGTTCGACATCGTGACCGCCGAGCGCGCGATTGAGGCGGTGAATGGACACCCGCGCTTCGGCTTCAACTACGACCCCAGCCATCTCGGCTATCAGGGCGTGGACTATGTGGCGTTCATCCGCCGGTTCCGAGACCGCATCTTTCATATGCATGTGAAGGATGTCTGGTGGGCGGACACGCCGCGCCTGTCGGGCGTGTTCGGCGGGCACCTGAACTTCGGCGACTCGCGACGCTACTGGGACTTCCGCTCGCCCGGACGCGGCTCGATCGACTTCGAGGAGATTATTCGCGCCCTGAACGAGATTGGCTATCAAGGACCGCTCTCGGTCGAGTGGGAGGACAGCGGGATGGACCGCGAGCATGGAGCGCGTGAGGCGTGCGCGTTCGTGCGCCACATCGACTTCGAGCCGTCGCGCGTGGCGTTCGACGCCGCGTTTGAGCGAAAGTAATAAGCGCCTCGTGGATAAAACCATCCCTATATTAGGGGCGCGTCGCGGACGCGCCCCTACGGTTCACGCGCGGGGCAAGGCGAGGCGCGCAACCCGCTGTAGGGGCGCGTCCGCGACGCGCCCTGCGGGTTCGAGGACGATTTCATCTGCGAAGCATTTATTACACCCTCGGCGGCTGGAAGCGGTTGAAGCTCGCTTCGTCGAACGGCGGTTTGAGCTTGCCCTGCGCAATCATCTGCTCCAGCCGCTGGATGGTGTTCATCACGCGGGCGGGCACATCCTTGCGCGTGAAGCGCATCGGGCTAAGTCCCACGCCCTTCTCGCGCACGCCGTAGACAATCGTGCCGCTCTTGAACTGCCCCTTGGCAACGCGCTGGCACACATCGAACACGGCGTTATCCACGCGCTTCATCATGCTGGTCAGCACGCGCCCCGGCGCGAGGTGATCCTGGTCGCTGTCCACGCCAATCGCGTAGAAGCCTTTGCCTTTCTGCTCGGCGGCGCGAATGACGCCCACGCCGCAGCGTCCCGCCGCGTGATAGATGATGTCCGCGCCCTGATTGAACTGCGTGAGCGCGAGTTCACGCCCCTTGTTCACATCGTCCCAGTTGCCCGTGTAGCCGACCAGCACCTGCGCACGGGGATTGGTGGTCTTCACGCCTGCGCGATAACCGTACTCGAACTTCTTAATCAGCGGCACATTCATCCCGCCGATGAAACCGACCTTGTTGGTTTTGGTCATCGCGCCCGCCAGTGCGCCCACCAGAAACGAGCCTTCCTGCTCGTTGAAAATCAGCGACACGCAGTTCGGCAGGTTCGGCGCTTTGCCGTCCACGATGCCGAAATAGACTTTGGGGAAGCGGGGCGCAACTCGCGCCAGTGCGTCCTCCATCAGAAAGCCGACCGCAAACACCACATTGAAGCCCTGCCGTGCGAGCGTTGTGAGGTTGCGCACATAGTCGGCGGCGGTGCGGGACTCCAGATAGCGCACTTCCGCGCCGAGTTCCTTCTGAGCGCGTTGCAACCCGCGCCACGCCGAGGCGTTGAACGACTCATCACCGATACCGCCCACATCGGTCACCATCGCTGCGCGTATCTTCTGCATAGAACCTCCCTGTTTGCGGGGGATATTGTACCCGTTTGGCGAATCCCCCCTTGACAAACGGCGCAAAATGTGCTATAATA
>JAOAES010000245.1 GCA_026416655.1 Fimbriimonadales bacterium | reverse complement strand
TACCGCCTCGTGTTCGAGTTCCACACGCTGAAAGTGCTGGATCTGGATGAAGCGCAGCTGCTCGCAGATGGGAACCCTGCGGGTTTAGTTTTGGCGGCGTTCAAACGCTCAATTCTGACGAAGCGTCGTCAGGCGTTGCGCCTGCAGGCGCGTTTTGAGTTAACCCGAATCGCGCTCGAACGCGGGTATAATGAAGAGCAGACAAGCGAACTACTGGGGTTGCTGGAGTGGATTATGGAACTTTCGGAGCATATGGAGCAGGAGTTCCAGCGAATGCTGGAGCGGGTCAAGCGCGAAAGAGGCATCCGGGTGATGCCGTCCTTCTGGGAGCGTGAACTGCGTCAGCAATTCATGGAGGGCTACGAAGAGGGACGCGCTGAGGGACGCGCTGAAGGACGCGCTGAAGGACGCGCCGAAGGACGCGCCGAAGCCTTGCGTGAGGCGCTATTACGTCTGCTGGAAACCCTCTACGGCAAGACGCCCAAGACGATTACCAAACGCATCCAGCGTATAAAGCGCGACGAGGTGCTGCTTGAATTGCAGGCGGAGGCGGTTCGTAGCGGGAGCTTGAGAGCGTTCCGTCAGAAACTCGATGCACTGATAGAGGAACAGGCACCGTCGTAGTCTACAGGCGTTCCTGAATCAGGCGCAGGATCTCCGAATCGCCGCTTCGCTTTGCGGCGTCTAACGCCGTATCCCCTAACGCGCTTCGCGCCTTCGGGTCTGCCCCCCGTTCCAGAAGCAGTTTTACGGTCTCTCTGTGCCCGTTTTCCGCCGCCATCATCAGCAGCGTGCGTCCGTTGCGGTCGCGCAGGTTGGGCGAAACGCCCTTATCGAGCA
Source organism: Fimbriimonadales bacterium (assembly GCA_026416655.1). Taxonomy (GTDB): domain Bacteria; phylum Armatimonadota; class Fimbriimonadia; order Fimbriimonadales; family GBS-DC; genus GBS-DC. The sequence goes on along the minus strand of JAOAES010000245.1, from coordinate 10,003 downwards.
TCGCCTGCAATACGCGCGTCCTGCCATAAATCGCGGCGTAATGCACGGGCGAGTTGCCCGGCGTGCGGTTTTCCCGGTCGCCCGATTTATCACGGGCGTCTAAACTCGCGCCCTTCTCAATCAGCAGCAGCGCAATCTCATCATAGCCGCGTATCACGGCGATGCTTAATGCCGTCAGCCCCGACTTCGTGCGGGCGTTCACGACCGCGCCGCCCGTCAGCACGCGCTTCACCTGATCGATGTCGCCCGCCTCCACCGCCTGGAGCAGTCGCTCGTTACGCTCCAGTTGCGCCGAGCGTACCCCCCGAAACCAAGGCGATGCCAACACGAAAACCGTCAGCACAACGGGCGCCACAAACACCCCCAGCACCAGCAACTTAGACGCCTTGCTGTCCCGGTTAGCCTTGAATTGACTCATGGAGCGCATGGTTTAACGCCTCAATAAATCGCTCGTTCTGCTCAGGCGTCCCGGTGTTCACACGCAGAAAAGTGGGCATGCCGAACACCTCGCCTGTGCGCACTAAAACCCCCTGCTGCAGCAATCGCTTCTGAATGCGGGCGCACTCGCAGCCGACTTCGATGAGCAAGAAGTTCGCCTGCGAGGGTACAGCCCTCAACCCCAACCGCTCGCATGCCTTCTGCAGAGCCTTCAGTCCTGCGCTGTTGAATGCCCGTGTGCGCTCGATATGCTCGCGGTCGGTAATCGCCGCGGCTGCAGCGACCTGCGCCAGCGTGTTTACATTAAACGGTTCGCGCACCCGCTCGATGGGGTCTAACAGCTCAGGACGCCCCATCGCATAGCCAATGCGCAACCCTGCCAGTCCGTAAGCCTTCGAGAATGTGCGGAACACCACCACATTGTGCCCCGCCCGCACATAGTCCAGCCCGTTCGGATAGTCGGGGTGGTCGGCATACTCGAAGTACGCCTCGTCCAGAATCACCAGCACATGGTCAGGGACGCGCTGCAGAAATCGCTCCAACTCGTCTCGGTATACAATCGTGCCTGTCGGATTGTTCGGATTCGCGATGTAGAGTAGCTTAGTACGCTCGGTGATTGCCTCTGCCATCGCGTGCAGGTCGTGGCGGAAGTCAGGCGTGAGCGGGATTTGCTTCAGAACCGCCCGATTCAGCTGCGCCGACGCCTCGTAGCGCACAAAGGAGGGGTGCGCCATTATCAGTTCCTCGCCTGGATCGAGATAGGCGACGCCAAAAAGGTGAATCAGCTCGTCTGAGCCGTTGCCGAAGGTGAAATAGTCAGTAGGCAGGCTGTAAAACTGGCTGAGCGCGTCGCGCAGAATCGTGCAGTTGCCGTCGGGATAGAGGTGGATTTTGTCCAGATTCTGCACAATCGCCTCTTTCGCACGGGGCGATGCGCCGAGCGGATTCTCGTTCGCCGAGAGTTTGATGAGTTCACTCAGCCCCAGCTCCTGCATCAACTGCTCTGGCGTCTTGCCGGGGCGGTAGGGCTGCATCTGATAGACATGGGCGCGCGCGCGGATAGGCATACGCAAATTGTACCCCAGTCGCGCGGCTACTCTTTCTGCGTAAACTGCTCGATGCGCTCCACGAACTCCTGCAGCAGGCGTTCCGCATCCTGCGGGGTGCGCGCCTCCACGAAGAGGTGAATCAGCGGCTCCGCCGCGTCGGGCAACACCAGCGCCCACGAGTGATCGGTGTACACTTTCAGTCCGTCGATGGTCTCGACGCGCCCTTTGACCTCGTGGCTCAGGAGGCGCATCACGCGCCCTTTGAGTTCCCACGGACAGGGAATTGCCCGATAGAGAGTGTAGAACGGCGGAATCTGGTCATAGATTTCCGAGAGGCAGCAACCGAGCCGCTGCGTGGCTTCCAGCAGGCGCACGGAGGCGAACATCGCGTCGAATCCGGGATGGAACTGGGGGAAGATGAAGCCCCCGTGCGTGTCGCCTGCAAAACAGAGCGTGTCGGCGTGTTCAGCGGCGGTGTTCATGAGCGAGCGTACATCGGCGCGTGTGCGAATCACCTGCACGCCGTAGGGGGCGACGATCTCCTCGATGACCGACGGCGCGTTGACCGGCACCGCAATCTGTTTACCGGGGCAGGTCTCCGCCATGAGCCGGGCAAAGGTGGTCAATAGCGCGCCGCCGCTGATGACGCGCCCTTGCTCATCAACCACCGTGAGCCGCTCTCCCTCGTTCTCGAACATCACGCCGCACTCGGCGTTGAGGCTCTGCACGACCTGTTTAAGTTTCTCGGCGAAAGTATCATGCTCGGCAGGGGTACGCGGCGAGCGGCGCGGGTCGGGATAGGCGTTCAGCGAGACGATATCGTAGCCCAGTTGCCCCAACATCGCAGGGAAAATCGCCGCCACCCGACTGAACGCGAAATCCGCCACGAGACGCAATGGGCGCGCCGGTTCAGAAAGCTGCGTGAGCCTCTGAAAGTCCGCCTGGTACTGCTCAATCGCGCGCGAGGCGAAGTGGATCTCGCCCACCTCGTCGGCGTCGCAACGGGCAAAGTCCTCACGGAAGAAGAGGTTCTCGATTTTGCGCTCGCCCGACTTGGGCAGATAGACCCCACGCCTGTCGAAAAACTCAATCAGCGTCATGCGCACATTGTTGGGAGCGACGCGCACGCTCACACCGCCCACCGCGCCCGACGCGCGAATATAATGGCGCGTGATAGGGATGGGCATCGCCCGCAGGTCGGACACATCCACGCCTGCCGATAGCACGCCCGACATAAAGGCGTGCTTAATCATGCGCGAGGCTTTGAAGGTGTCGCGCGCTAGCACAATCGTGGAGCCGCGCGGCAAAGTGGAGGCATACGCCGCGCCGAGTTTTGTCGCTAAGTCGGGCGTCATCTCGATGTTCGAAAGTCCCGCCACGCCCAGCTCGCGAAACAGCGAGCCACGCCACTTCGCACCCCAGATGAGGCTCATCGTCACGGTGGATCCGCCTTCGATATACTTGTCGGGCCAGAGCTTGACCCGCGTGCGAATCACGCTATCGCTCTCGATGTGGCAGCGGTCGGCGATGACCGCATCTTCCTGCACCTGCACATTGTCTTTAATCGTGACCCCAGTGCCCACGATGGCGCCCTGTAGCTGGCTGCCCGCGCCGATGTAGACGCCGTCCCACAGAATCGAGCGAACCACCATCGCGTTCGGCTCGACGATGCAGTTGTCTCCCAGCGAGGCGTAAGGTCCCACTACCGCGCCTTTCTTGATGCGGCAGTTGCGCCCGATGCACACGGGCGGCACAATCTGCGCCTCGGGGTCAATTGTCGCGCCTACGCCCACCCAGACGCCCGGAATTTTCTCCTCGCCCGGAATGCTGAGCTGCACCTTGCGGTTGAGCAGGTCGATATGCGCATCACGATACTGAGGCAGCGAGCCGATGTCGCTCCAGTATTCGCTCATCACATAGCCGTAGAGGGGCTTGCCTTCGCGTAATAGCAGGGGGAATAGGTCTTGACTGAAGTCGTACTGTTTGCCCGGTTCCATGTAGTCAAAAATTTCTGGCTCTAAGATGTAGATGCCCGTGTTGACCGTGTCGGAGAACACCTCGCTCCACGACGGTTTCTCCAGAAAGCGTGTGATTCGACCGTCTTCGCGGGTAATCACCACGCCGAACTCCAGCGGGTTAGGTACACGCGCGAGCACGAGCGTGGCGGTTGCGCCGTTCTGCTTGTGGAACTCCAACGCGGGTTTGAGATCGATATCCGTGAGCGCGTCGCCGCTGATGATGACGAAGGTTCCGTCGCGCAGGTGTTCTTCCGCCTGTTTCACGCTGCCAGCAGTGCCCAGCGGCGTGTCTTCCAGCGAGTAGCGGATAGCGACGCCCCAGTCCGCGCCGTCGCCAAAGTAGCCCTCAATATGGTCGGCAAGGTAGTAGACCGTCGCCACGACCTCACGAATCCCCTGCGCCTTGAGCAGCAACAGGATATGCTCCATAATCGGACGGTTCGCGATAGGCGCAAGCGGCTTGGGACGATTCGCCGTGATAGGTCGCAAGCGCGAGCCTTCCCCTCCTGCCATCACAACGGCTTTCATGACGGAGTCCTCCGGTATGCGTGATTAAGGGTTCAACGGGCGCGGAGGAGTTCCTGCGCTGAGTGCTTAAAAATGTATCAGCCCCCTGCAGACGCAGGGGGCTGAAAGGATGGAGCAGGCGCAGCCTGCCCTGAAGCGCGTTAGAACTTGACACTGAGCGTGGTGGCAGCCACCGCGCCGCTGTTCTTGCCTGCAGCCGGACCGCCGCTGAACGCCGCTGCACCCTTACCGTCGGTGTCGAGAATCTGGTACAGCACATTCAGCGCGGCGTTCTCGCCGAGGTTGTAGCCGACGCCCAGCGTGAAGTAGTTCCACACGGGCTTGACGCCAGCGACTTTCCAGTACGCGCCCTCGTAGTTGAGCGACAGGTTCCAGCGGTCGGACAAGCGGTAGTCGACGCCCGCCAGCACCTGAATGACCTCGTCGTTCTTGGTGTAGCCACCCACGACGCGACCCGTACCCTCGAGGAACGCACCCTGCAGGTTGAACTTCAGATCCTGCGAAGCGTTGTAGTTCACGCCCGCGTAGAAACCGCGCAGGTCGGACGGGTTGTACAAGTAGCCGACACGACCCCACGAACCCGGCGCTGCGAAGTACGGGCGCACCTCGCGATAGCCAGCCACCAGGCCGAGGTTCTCGCTGAAGTTGTAGCCGATGTTGGCGTCCAGCGCCCAGTTGTCCTCATCCAGCACGTTCGAGTCATCGCGCATGAAGTTGCTCTGCGCGTACTCCACGCCGATGTTGAAGCCGGCGAACTTCGCCTTGATATCCGCGCCGAACACATCCACGCGGTCGATGTTCACCGCTTCAGGTCCACCGCCCGCGAAGTTGAAGTTCTGCCCAGCGCCGATACCCGCAGCGTAGTAGGTCGCGCCGATGGTCAAGTTCGTGTCTTCGCCGCGGATGGCGTCGAACTCGAGGCGTGCGCCCGCGAACTGCTCCATCGGGCTGCTGGTGGTCGAGTTGTGGTTCGCGAAGTGCAGCACGTTGAACACGCCGTTGTTCGACTGCTGGTTCACCTGCGCCGCCCAGAGGTTCAGGCGGAAGGTGTCGAAGTTGAACGCCAGCGCGCCGCCGTCCACACGGAACGCCCCATCGCCGTAGCGCGGGAAGTTCAGGTAGTAGTTCGGCTTAATGCGCTGCAGGGTGAACGGCGTGAGCTTTGCAGGGAAGCGACCGACCGTCACGTCGACCTTTGCACCGAACACATCGATGGGCGCTTTCACATAGGCTTCCCAGATGACGATGTCGGTGTTGCCGACGGTCGCGGGACCGCTGAAGCTCGTGAAGGGGTTCTTGCCCGAGCCGCCCGCATAGGGCAGGAAGTTGCCCAGGATGAAGGTTGCCGAGCCAGACACTTCCTCGTTAATCTGACCGCTGAAGGTCAGCCCGAGCTCGTGAGTCACGGCAAGTTCCTCAAGCAGTCGCCCCGTACCCAGAGTCGTGCGGTTCAGGGTGTACACATCCTTGCCATCGATGCTGTGCGCGCCGTACACGCCGAAGGTCAGGTCGCCGCTCATTTTGAACTTGTCTTCCTTGCCTTCGAGCGCTTCCACGCGGGCGCGCAGCGACGCCATATCGCGCTTCAGCGTGTCGATGTCCACGCCCATCCCCGCCAGCTCCTGCTGGAAGGTCTGCGCCAGTCGCTGCAGGGTTTGCAGTGCTTCATTCAGCTTCTGCAGTTCCTGCACTTGCGCGCGCAGCTCGTTGATCTGGTTCTGGAGCTGAGTGGTGTCAGCAGGCTGAGGTGCGGGCGAGGGGCGCGAAAGCTCCTCGATGCGCTGGTTAATCGCGCGCAGTCGCTCGTCGATGTTGCGGTAGGCGCGCGCGATCGCCTGCGCAAACTCAGCACGGGTCATGGTGCGGTTCGGGCGGAAAGTGCCATCGGGATAGCCCTCGATGACGCCCAGCTGCACCAGCTGCTCAATCGACTGATACGCCCAGTGCCCAGGCGGGACATCCCGCATCTGAGCGAAGGTCAAGCCCGTGGTCAGGCTCAGACCAGCCACAGCAATGAGTAAACGCTTCATAGAAGCATCCTCCTCCATGAGTTAGATTAGAAGGATGTTCCTGAGGCTTGGGGGAAGAGGCGCACTCAGCCGTTCCAAGGTTTCCTGAAGCGCATTCCCTTGCGCACTCCGAAACTCCTTCGCCCTATATATTACCCCATCTTTACAGAAAAAGTCAAGGGGTGTCCGAACTTACTCCCACTCTATTGTGGCAGGTGGTTTAGAACTCAAGTCGTACAGCACGCGGTTTACGCCGGGCACCTCGTTGCTGATGCGGTTCGCGATGCGCAGCAGCAAATCCCATGGCAGTTCGGCGGGTTCAGCGGTCATCGCATCCTCGCTATGCACCACGCGCAGCACGATAGGGTGTGCGTAAGTGCGCTGATCGCCCATCACGCCCACGCTGCGCACATCGGGCAGCACCGCCAAAGCCTGCCAAACACGCTGCGCCCAGCCCGTACGCGCGAGTTCCTCGTTCAGGATCGCGTCCGCCGCGCGCACAATCTCGAGCTTCTCTGCCGTGACTTCGCCCAGCACACGCACCGCCAGCCCCGGTCCAGGGAACGGCTGTCGCCAGACGATTTCAGGGGGCAAGCCCAGCTCCAGCGCGACGCGACGCACCTCGTCCTTGAACAGGTAGCGTAAGGGTTCGATCAGCTCCATCGTCATCCAGTCGGGCAGCCCGCCCACGTTGTGATGGGTCTTAATCGTTGCCGCAATCCCCGCGCCGCTTTCGATTACATCGGGATAGAGCGTGCCCTGCGCCAGGAAGCGGCACTGCCCAATCGCGTCGGCATGTGCTTCAAAGACGCGCACGAACTCCTCGCCGATAATCTTACGCTTCTGCTCAGGGTCGGTTATGCCCTGGAGCCGCGTCAGGAACCGCTCGCGGGCGTCCACGAAAATCAGGCGCACAGGGAAATGCTGCGTGAACAGCGTGCGCACCTGCTCCGCTTCACCTTGACGCATCAGCCCGTGATCGACGAAGATACAGGTGAGTTGCTCGCCAATCGCCCTTTGCACCAGCGCAGCGACCGTACAGGAGTCGACGCCCCCACTCACGGCGCACAGGACGCGCTCACGCCCGACCTGCTCGCGGATACTGACGATGCTCTCTTGAATAAAATTACGCATCGTCCAGTCGCCCTTACAACCGCATACCTTGTAGAGAAAGTTGCGCAGCAGGTGCATCCCGAACGGCGTGTGCGCCACTTCAGGGTGGAACTGCACGCCAAACAGGTTGCGCTGCAGGTCGCCCATCGCGGCAACAGGGGTGTTCTCGGTCTCCGCCAGCACGACGAAGCCTGCAGGGGGCGTGTCCACGCTATCGCCGTGGCTCATCCAGCAGGTCAGGTGGAAGTCCAGCTCGTCGAACAGCGGCTCCGCGTGGACAACCGTGAGCAGGGTACGCCCGTACTCGCGTTGGGGCGCAGGCGCGACCGTGCCGCCCAGCAGGTGCGCCATCAACTGGTGCCCGTAGCAGATGCCCAGCACGGGAATCCCCAATGTGAACAGCTCGGGGTCCACGCGCGGTGCGTCGGGTTCATATACACTCGCCGGACCGCCCGACAAGATAAGCCCCTTCGGACGGCGTTCCCGCAACTGCGACAGCGGGGTATCGTAAGGCAGAATCTCGCAAAACACGTTGCACTCGCGCACGCGCCGCGCGATTAGCTGCGTGTACTGCCCACCGAAGTCCAGCACGATAACCTGCTCATGTGCGCCGATTGGGGTTGCCATCGGGCATAGGATACCTGTTTCTTTGTCCCGATAGCCCTATCCCGCTCCTGCTCTTTTCACGAACGGGAACAGCGAGTAATAGGTATAATCCTTTTATGCCTCCGACTCTGCTCGTTGCTGGAGAGCCTGTCGCGCCCGATACCGAGTTGCACTTTTCCGAGCATTTCGCCTGCCCCGATTGCGGCGTCAGCCTGGGGGAGCTGGAACCGCGCAACTTTTCGTTCAACAGCCCCTACGGCGCGTGCCCCGAATGCACCGGGCTGGGCACAAAAACCGAGTTCGACGCGGAGCTGATTGCGCCCGACCGCAGCCTCTCGATTCGGCAGGGCGCGCTACGCCCGTTTGTGAAGCGCGACGGCGAGCTAACCGACTGGCGGCTGGCGATGCTGGAAGGCGTCGCCAAACGGCTCGGCTTCACCATCGACACGCCCCTCCAAAATCTCTCGCCGGAACAGTTCCACGCCCTGATGTACGGCACGAAAGGGAATGTAACGGTCGAGTTCCGCAACCGCTGGGGGCGCACGCGCTACATCGATACAGAGTTCGAGGGCGTGATTAACATCCTCAAGCGGCGTTATGAGGAGACCGAGAGCGAGTATATCAAACAGGAGCTGGAGCAGTTCATGGCGACGCGCCCCTGTCCCGTGTGTCAGGGCAAACGCCTCAAGCCGGAGAGCCTCGCCGTGACAGTCGGGGGCAAGAACATCGCGGAAGTCACGGCGATGAGCATCGAGGAGGCGGCGCGCTGGTTTGCGGAACTGGAATCGCAGCTTACCCCGCGCGAGCGCGTAATCGCCGAGCGGATTCTGAAAGAGGTGCGTACCCGCCTGAACTTCCTGCTCGATGTCGGGCTGGGCTATCTGACGCTCGATCGCGCCGCGACCACGCTCTCGGGCGGCGAGGCGCAGCGCATTCGCCTCGCCACGCAAATCGGCTCCGGGCTGATGGGCGTGCTGTATGTGCTGGATGAACCGAGCATCGGGCTACACCAGCGCGACAACCAGAAACTCATCCACACGCTGCAACGCCTGCGCGATTTGGGCAACACCGTGCTGGTGGTGGAACACGACGAGGAGACCATCCGCTCCGCCGACTGGGTTATCGACCTGGGACCGGGCGCGGGCGAACACGGCGGCGAGGTGGTCGTCGCAGGCACGGTGGACGCGGTGATAAACTGTCCCGACAGCCTCACGGGGCAGTATCTCGCGGGCAAGCGCAAGATTGAAATCCCCGCCATGCGCCGTCCGCCTCATCCTGAACGCTGGCTCACCCTACACGGCGCGCGTGCGAACAACCTCAAAAACCTCACCGTGCGCATCCCGCTGGGGCTGTTTGTGTGCATTACGGGCGTGTCGGGGTCGGGCAAAAGCACGCTGGTTCAGGAGACGCTCTTCCCCCGCCTGATGTACCATGTGTACGGCACGCGCCGTCTCTGGGGCGAGCATGACCACATCGAAGGCTTGGAGTTCGTGGATAAGGTCATCGATATCGACCAGTCCCCCATCGGACGCACACCGCGCAGTAACCCTGCCACCTACACGGGCGTCTTCGACCCGATTCGCGAGCTGTTCGCCAGCACGCCCGAAGCCCGCGCACGGGGCTATCAGCCGGGCAGATTCAGCTTCAATTTGAAGGGGGGACGCTGCGAAGCCTGCCGCGGCGACGGGATGATTAAAATCGAGATGCAGTTCCTGCCCGATGTCTATGTGCCCTGCGAGGTGTGCAAGGGGCAACGCTATAATCGCGAGACGCTGGAGGTGAAGTTCAAGGGCAAAACCATCGCCGATGTACTGAACATGACGGTGGAGGAGGCGCTGGCGTTCTTCGCGCCGTTCCCCGCAATTGCCCGTAAGCTGCAGACCCTTTATGATGTGGGGCTGGACTACATTCGGCTTGGGCAGCCCGCGCCCACGCTGTCGGGCGGCGAGGCGCAGCGCGTCAAACTCGCCACAGAACTCAGCAAACGCGCTACCGGCAACACGGTCTATATTCTGGACGAACCGACCACCGGACTGCACTTCGAGGATGTGCGTAAGCTGCTCGGTGTGCTGCACCGCCTTGTGGATGCGGGCAACACCGTTATTGTGATTGAGCATAACCTGGATGTGATTAAGACAGCGGACTGGATTATCGACCTCGGTCACGAAGGCGGCGTGGCGGGCGGCTATATAGTTGAAGAGGGCACATCCGAACAGGTAGCCGAGTGTCCCTTGAGCTACAC
>JAOAES010000041.1 GCA_026416655.1 Fimbriimonadales bacterium | reverse complement strand
GTTGAGTTTACGCAGACCGAGCGCGCGCACGGTGCGTTTCTGGCTCTCCGCGTAGCCAATCGGGCTTCGTTTGAGCGTGATTTTCAACATCGTTTACGCCTCCACTGCTTCCTTGAATTTGCGCACATACCACGGGGTGAGCGTTTTGAGGGGCATGCCGCGCAGCTGGGCGATTTCTTCGGGGGTGTGCATCGAGCGGAAGGCTTCCATCGTCGCCCAGGCGGCGTTGATGGGGTTGCGCGAGCCGACGAGTTTCGCCAGCACATCGCTCACGCCCGCCGCCTCCAGCAGGGCGCGCACCGAGCTGCCCGCCACGATGCCTGTACCGGGCGAAGCAGGCTTCAGCACGAGGCGCGTGGAACCGTACTCAATCTCCACCTCGTGCGGGATGGTCGTGCCTACGCGGGGCACATAGACCAGGTTGCGCCGCGCCGCTTCAATCGCCTTGCGAATCGCGTCGGGAACCTGACGCGCCTTGCCCAAGCCGACGCCCACGTGCCCGTTCGTGTCGCCCACCACGACCATCACCTGGAAGCTGAGCGTGCGCCCGCCCTTGTGCGTTTTGGAGACGCGATTCGTGTGGATCACGCGCTCCACATGCAGGTTCAACTGGTCAGGATTGATATAGCTATGTCGCTTCCTTCGCATGATATAAGCCTCCTAAAACTTCAGTCCCGCCTCGCGCGCGGCGTCGGCGACAGCGGCGATGCGCCCGTGATAGAGGAACCCGCCGCGGTCAAACACGACCTGTGTAATACCTTTTTCGAGGGCGCGCTGAGCAATCAGGCGTCCGACAGCCGCCGCCGCTTCCTTGTTGCCCGTGCTTTTGAGTTCCTGGCGCAGGGCAGGCTCCGTTGTGGACGCCGCCACCAGCGTGTGCCCTGCTATATCGTCAATAATCTGCGCATGCATATGATGCAAGCTGCGGTACACGCACAGGCGCGGGCGTTCCGGCGTGCCGAACACTTTGCGCCGAATGCGCTTGTGGCGGGCGATGCGTTTCTCGCGCGAACTCTTCTTCATCGTTGTTCACCTCTACTTCTTGCCTTTACCTGCTTGCTGCTTACCGGGCTTGAGGCGCACTACCTCGCCGCGATAGCGTAGCCCCTTGCCCTTATAGGCGTCGGGCGGGCGTACCGCGCGGATGTTCGCCGCCTGCTGCCCTACCAGCTGCTTGTCAATCCCGCGCACCTGAATCAGCGTCGCGCGGGTCTGCGGATCCTGCTCCACCGCTAAAGTGATGCCCGGAAACGGCTCGATGCGCACTGGATGCGAGTAGCCGACCTGCAACACCAGCGTCTTGCCCTCCATTTGCGCGCGGTAGCCCACGCCCACAATCTCCAGCGTCTTCTCGAATCCATCCGAGACGCCCTTGACCATGTTCGCAATCAGCGTGCGTTGCAGACCGTGCTGCGAGCGGGCGAAGCGGTCGTCGCTTTTGCGCTTCACATAGAGCGTGCCGTTCTGTTGCTCCAGCTCAATCGAGTCGGGCAACTGGTGGGTCAGTTCGCCCTTCGGACCCTTGACGCGCACGGTGTTGCCGTCCACCTGAATATTCACGCCGTTGGGGATGGTAATCGGTTGCTTGCCAATTCGCGACATAGGAACCCTCCTTACCAGACGATGCACAGCACCTCGCCGCCGATGCGCCGCCGTCGGCACTCGCGGTCGGGCAGCAGCCCCTGCGAAGTGGAGACAATCGCCGTGCCCAGTCCGCGCTTAATGGGGCGCAGCTCCTCGACGGGTGCATAGACGCGCCGTCCCGGCTTGCTCACGCGCTCCAGGTGCTGAATCACCGACTCGCCGCTGGGCGTGTATTTCAGATGCACCACCAGCGTCGAGCGCACGCCGTTCTGTTTTACCTCGTAGTCTCGGATAAAGCCTTCTTTCTTTAATAGTTCAGCGATTTGCGTTTTCAGGCGCGAGCCGGGGATCTCCACGCTCGCCTTACGCGCCTGCGCGCCATTTCGGATGCGGGTCAGCATATCCGCAATCGGGTCGGTCATCATCTCTAATGCGCCTCCTTACCAGCTCGATTTGCGCACGCCGGGCAGCACGCCTTTATGCGCCTGCTCGCGCAGGCAAATGCGGCACAGCCCGAAGTAGCGAATGTAGCCGCGCGAGCGACCACAGATGCTACAGCGGTTCACCCGACGCACCTTGAACTTCGGCTTCTTCTTCGCCTTCTCTATCCATGCAGTGGTTGGCATACGTCTCGACCTCAGCGAGGGGATATTATACCTGCTCCGCGCGGGGAATTCAAGGGGGATGTAGTATTGGCGTGCCAGATAACAAAATCGTAGGGGGACACCAACGGTAGAAGGTTTCCCCCTACGCGATAGGGTGAACCGGGCAGGGTTCGGTTTTCCTCTAAATCCCGATTGCCCTATAAAAACCCCCCTCTCAGGGCGAGAGGGGGGTGGCGGAGAGGGGAGCAGGCAGAAGGGAGGTACTTACTTGCGGTTGGGAGGGAGGATGACCTTGTCGATGACGTGAATCACGCCGTTGGTGCACTCGATGTCCGCCTTGACGACCTTCGCGTCATTGATGCGAACGGTGTTT
>JAOAES010000040.1 GCA_026416655.1 Fimbriimonadales bacterium | reverse complement strand
GTTGAGTTTACGCAGACCGAGCGCGCGCACGGTGCGTTTCTGGCTCTCCGCGTAGCCAATCGGGCTTCGTTTGAGCGTGATTTTCAACATCGTTTACGCCTCCACTGCTTCCTTGAATTTGCGCACATACCACGGGGTGAGTGTTTTGAGGGGCATGCCGCGCAGCTGGGCGATTTCTTCGGGGGTGTGCATTGAGCGGAAGGCTTCCATCGTCGCCCAGGCGGCGTTGATGGGGTTGCGCGAGCCGACGAGCTTCGCCAGCACATCGCTCACGCCCGCCGCTTCCAGCAACGCACGCACAGAGCTGCCCGCCACGATGCCCGTACCGGGCGAGGCCGGCTTCAGCACAAGGCGTGTGGAACCGTACTCGATTTCTACCTCGTGAGGGATGGTGGTGCCCACGCGCGGCACATAGACGAGGTTGCGTCGGGCCGCCTCAATCGCCTTGCGAATCGCGTCGGGTACCTGGCGCGCTTTCCCCAAGCCGACGCCCACATGCCCGTTGGTGTCGCCGACCACGACCATCACCTGAAAACTGAGGGTGCGCCCACCCTTATGCGTCTTGGACACGCGGTTTGTGTGAATCACGCGCTCCACATGCAGGTTTAGCTGGTCGGGATTGATATAACTGTGTCGCTTTCTTCGCATGGTGAAAACCTCCTAAAACTTCAGCCCTGCCTCGCGCGCGGCGTCGGCAACGGCAGCAATCCGCCCATGATAGAGGAAGCCGCCGCGATCGAAAACGACCTGCGTGATGCCCTTCTCTATGGCGCGCTGGGCAATGAGACGCCCGACTGCTGCAGCCGCCTCTTTATTGCCTGTGCTTTTAAGTTCTTGACGCAGGGCAGGCTCCATTGTGGACGCCGCAACCAGCGTATGCCCCGCGATATCGTCGATAATTTGAGCATGCATGTGATGCACGCTGCGATAGACACACAGGCGCGGGCGTTCGGGCGTTCCGAACACTTTGCGCCGAATGCGCTTATGACGGGTAATGCGTTTCTCACGCGCTGTTTTGTTCATCGCAATTCACCTCTTACTTCTTGCCTTTACCTGCCTGCTGTTTGCCCGGCTTCAGGCGCACCACCTCGCCGCGATAGCGTAGCCCCTTGCCCTTGTAGCTGTCGGGCGGGCGCACGGCGCGGATGTTGGCGGCTTGCTGTCCTACCAGTTGCTTATCGATACCGCGCACCTGAATCAGCGTGGCGCGGGTCTGTGGGTCTTGTTCCACCGCCAGCGTGATACCGGCGAACGGCTCGATACGCACCGGATGCGAGTAGCCCACCTGCAAAACAAGGGTTTGACCCTCCATCTGCGCACGGTAGCCAACGCCAACGATTTCGAGCGTCTTCTCGAAGCCGTCCGAGACACCTTTGACCATATTGGCGAGGAGGGTGCGCTGTAGACCATGCTGGGAGCGAGCGAAACGCTCGTCCGAGACCCGTTTCACATAGAGCGTGCCGTTCTCGCGTTCGAGCTTGATTGCGTCAGGCAGCTGATGCGTGAGTTCACCTTTGGGTCCCTTGATGCGCACCGTATTGCCCTCGATCTGGATATCGACTCCCTTAGGGACGGGGATAGGTTGCTTTCCAATTCGCGACATGGTAGCCCTCCTTACCAGACGATACAGATGACCTCGCCGCCGATGCGCCGCTTGCGGCACTCCCGGTCGGGCAGTAGCCCCTGCGAGGTGGAGACAATCGCCGTGCCCAGCCCGCGCTTGATGGGGCGCAGTTCTTCCAGGGGCGCGTAGATACGCCGCCCGGGCTTGCTCACACGCTCGATATGTTGAATCACCGATTCGCCGCGCGGGGTATATTTCAGGTGTACCACCAGCGTCGAGCGCACGCCGTCCTGTTTCACCTCGTAGTCTCGGATGAAGCCTTCTTTCTTCAATAATTCTGCAATCTGCGTTTTCAGGCGCGAGCTGGGAATCTCCACGCTCGCCTTGCGCGCCTGCGCACCATTTCGGATGCGGGTTAGCATATCCGCAATCGGGTCGGTCATCATACTCTCTACGCCTCCTTACCAGCTCGACTTCCGCACGCCGGGCAGCACGCCTTTGTGCGCCTGCTCACGCAGGCAAATGCGACACAGCCCAAAGTAGCGAATGTAGCCGCGCGAGCGACCACAGATGCTACATCGGTTCACCCGACGCACCTTGAACTTCGGTTTCTTCTTCGCCTTCTCTATCCACGCAGTGGTTGGCATAATCTCTCGACCTCAGCGAACCCCTATTATACCTGTTCTGGGTGGGGAATTCAAGGGTTGAGATGATGTGTGTAAAGTGCGCCACCCTGCGATGGGGACAGTTTACCACAGGCTGTTTACTAACAGGGACGCGAAGGCAATGAAGAATTATCGCGGAGATGTGCCAGCGTCCCCCCGGCAGGCTCAATCCGCCCTCAGGTGTTTGCAAACAGCGCACAAAGCGGATCGCCCACCACGAGGTCCTTCCACAGGATGAACGGGCTGGCTGCCCAGAGGCTTTCGGCGATTGTGCGCCCGCGCGTGTAGCAATCGAACATGATTTCAGCACGGCACAACGCAGCGGTGTACGGCTCCGACACATAGCCCTTCACACCCGTTGCACCCTGCGCGATCAGGTCGGCAATCAGCGATTGCCCTTTATCCGTCACTTGAAAGGTACGTGCACTTGTGGAAACCGCGGTCTCTGCAATCGAACCGGGGCGGAAACGCAGGCTGCGGTAGCTGAGTTTATTGAACTTGTGGTCGTTGCTACCCCACGAGTAGTAGCCGATGATGTCGCGCACCGCACCGACGAACGCCTCATCTTCGTCTAAAATCACTTCAAACCCGCGTTGCTTGAGCAGGCGTGCTGCGGCGCGCATGCTCTCGTTGATGGCACGATAGCCGCCGCCGTTGCGCTTGGGGTCTAAGTCCAGTACGAACACCCCGTTCGCTCGCTTCGCGCTCAGACTGTTGTCAATCAGGTCGCGTATCTGTTGCATCGTATAGCCGTCAAGCCGTGTCGCCAGATAGAAGCCATATTTGCGCCGGGTGAATCGCTCGTTTTTGCCAAAGTAGGGATTCAAATTCGACTCGCGCGGCTCATTGTTGAAGGGACGCTTAAGGGGAGCACACATCAAGGCACAGTCCACCGAGAAGCCCCCCTCGCGGATGCGTAGCGGGATGCCCTTGGTCAGCACCAGATAATCGACGCCCTCCTCCAGACCGCGCTGGCGCAGCAAGTTCATCACGGGCTTCTCAATCGTGTCGCGATACTCTGCCAGCGGAACCTCTTCTTGGGGCACGCAATCGATAGTGAAAATGTGCGTGCTGGGCAACCGCCGCTTCTGAGCATAGTACTGAGCGATCGAGACTGAGTCGGGGCTGCGGCGCGTGGCAATAACCACCACATTCAAAGCGCGTTGCATAACGGCTTAATTATGGCATACTCTGTTCCAGTGCCAGGTGTGCCCAAGTGAACACTCATGAGGGGGTGAAATCTACAATGCCTCGCAACAGCCGTGCAAACGAGTATAATTCCTCCGCTATGCAGGAGCCACTCATTCGTGTTACCGAGCGTCCAAAGCCGCCACGCCCTGAAGAGCTGAACCTGCGCTTCTCCGAGCGCGCCATCAAAGAGCTGGAAGCGCTGCTGACCCACTACCCCGACAAAAAATCAGCAATGTTGCCTGCTCTGTGGATCGCCCAACGCGAGTACGGTGGGCATCTCACCGCCGACGCCATTGCCGAAGTCGCGTACCGCCTCGAACGCTCCTACGCCGAAGTGGAAGGCGTGGCAACTTTCTACACGATGTACAACAAGACGCCTGTTGGCAAGTATATGCTGGAGGTCTGTACGAACCTGACCTGTATGGTGTGCGGCGCGTATCGGATACTGGAGTATCTGGAGCAGAAGCTGGGGATTAAGCTCGGCGAGACAACGCCCGACGGGCTGTTCACACTGACGGAAGTGGAGTGCCTCAACAACTGCGGCGACGCGCCCGTGATGCAGGTGGGCGACATCTATTGCCGACGCCTCACGCCCGAAAAAATCGACCAGCTTATCGAGGAGTTGCGTCGCGGCGAGGAACATACCGTCGTGCAACTGGCGGACGCCGAGGTAGAGATTCACCTGAGTCAGCAGGAACAGGAACAGATAGAACGCGAACTCTCCTCATAAGAACAATGCGCGAATCAGGCTTCGACATCCAGCGGGTGATAGAGCTCATCGCCGACCGCAAGATTGAGGAGGCGATGCAGGAGGGTAAGTTCGACGATTTACCGGGCAAAGGGAAGCCGCTACCGCTGGATGAGGAGTGGTTCGCCCCTCCAGAGCTGCGCCCTGCGATACGCCTGCTCAAGAGCGCGGGCGTGCTGCCCGATTGGTTAGAGCGCGCCCGTGAAATCGAGCGTCTGCGCGAGGACGCCCAACGCTTGTGGCGGATTGCCGAGCGTGAGTATCCGCGCGCCTGCCAGTTGAGCAATGAGCGATTCCACGAATGGCGCGACGCCAGCTGGCAGGGCATCCAGATCATAATGCAGCGCGTGAACAGCCTGATACTGGCGTACAACTGCACTGCACCTGCCAACGCTCAATCGCAACTCCCTTTCCAGATTGAGCGGGAGCGTGCGCGTTTCTACACACAGTTCTCTCACGAATAGTCGCCTGCAGGAAATTGACGAAAATAAGCGAACCCACCACGCTGGTGATATTATGGCGCAGCAAGGTATTACTCGGCGAGAGTTTCTGAAGGCGTCGGCGGGTGTCGCGATGGGCGGCGCGTTAGCCAGCCTTCCTGTGGAACTGTTTGCGCACGCTCAAGGCTCCGACAAGCTCCGGGTGGGCTTAATCGGCTGCGGTGGACGTGGTACGGGCGCGGCTATCGACTGCATCGACGCCCATCCCAGCGTTGAGGTGTACGCGATGGGCGACGCGTTCGAAGACCGCCTCAAAAGCTCGCTCCAGGCGTTGCAGGAAGAGAAGAAAGATCGGGTGAACGTCGGCAATCGCACTTTCGCGGGTCTGGACGCCTACAAGGGCGTAATCAGCAGCGGTGTGGACATTGTGTTGCTCTGTACTCCGCCGGCGTTCCGCCCTATCCACTTCCGCGAGGCGATTCAGGCGGGCAAACATGTGTTTATGGAAAAGCCCGTCGCCGTATGCCCCGCGGGCGCACGCCTGATGTTCCAGATGGGCGAGCTGGCGAGCCAGAAACGACTCAGTGTCGTCGCCGGCACCCAGCGCCGCCACGAACCGAACTATATCGAGACCATCCGTCGCATTCAAGAAGGCGCGATTGGTAAAATCGTCGGCGGCGCATGCTACTGGAATCAGGGCGGACTGTGGCATGTCGACCGCAGCCCCCAAATCAGCGATGTGGAGTGGCAGATGCGCAACTGGCTCTATTTCACCTGGCTCTCCGGCGACCATATCGTCGAACAGCATATCCACAATATCGATGTCATCAACTGGGTGCTGGGCGCACATCCCATCAGCGCGATGGGTATGGGTGGACGCCAAGCGCGCACCGAACCCCACTACGGACACATCTACGACCACTTCGCCATCGAGTTCGAGTACCCCGGCGGGGTCAAAGTGCTGAGCATGTGCCGTCAGATTGATAACTGCGCGATTCTCATTGGGGAGCGACTTTACGGCACAGAGGGTACCGCCGATCCGTCCGGCAGTATCACCGTCGGCAGTGAAACATGGCGCTACGACGGACCCAAGCGCAGCGGTTATAAGCAGGAACATGTGAACCTGATCAACGCCATCCGCAACAATCAGCCCCTCAACGAGACCCGCGCCGTGACCGAGAGCACCTTAGCCGCAATTATGGGGCGCATGTCGGCGTACACGGGCAAGATTGTCACCTGGGAGGCGGCGATGAACTCCAAGCTGAACCTGGTTGAGCGTGTGATGTACATCAACTACGACACGCCCGCGCCCCAGGACCCTGTGCCCATTCCTGGCAAGACGCCACTGGTGTAGCAAAGCCCTTCAGGGGGGCTTCCTTGAACGCGCCGAAGCCGATTCCGTTCGACAGTCTAAACCTGTACGCGGCGTTGCAAGAGCGCGGGTTTTTCACGGGCGGGCGGATTCAGGAGATTCGCCAGCCCGACGCGCTGACGGTTGTGTTGCACATTTACGCCCAGCGCGTGGAGCATCGCCTGCTCATCTCCGCCGATGCACAGCACGCCCGCATGCACTGCATCAGCCACAAGACGCCGAACGCGCCCACGCCGCCGCCTTTTTTACAGAGCCTGCGCAAGCATATCGACGGTGGGGTGATTCGGAATCTGCAGATGGTGGGCTTTGACCGCATCGTGCAGATGGAGATTCAGACACGTGAGGGGGTCTATCGGCTGATGGTGGAGCTGATGGGCAAGCACTCGAACATTATCCTTGTGGAGCCGATTGGGGTGATTCGGAGCGCGCTGAAGTGGGTCTCACCGCGTCAGAGCGAGGTACGCCCGATTCGCGCAGGCGAGCCGTACCAGCTGCCCCCGACGCGCGTGGCGGGCTTGCTCAATCCCCTGACGATGTCCGACGATGACTGGCGCGCGCTCTGGGAACAGATGGGTGCGGAGCGCGACTGGCAGGCGCATCTGGAGGGGCTGAGCCGTTTCACCGCAAGCGAGCTGGAGACAATCGCGCGGGCGAGAGGGCTGGACGGCGTGCTGGAGTGGGCGGCTCGGCTGCGCGAGGGGGGGTGGGAGCCAGTCGTGATACGCGACCCGCAGTCCCGTCGTGCGCTCGGCGCGTACCCGTTTCGCAGTCTGCAGTTCCCCCCTGAGTGGCAGCACGCCCGCGCGAGCGTCAACCTCGCATGGGAGCAGGTGTTCACCGAACGCATCCAACAGGTGCGCGTCGACAGCCTGCGCCAGAGCCTGTTGCCGAACCTGCGCCGTGCGCTGGAGGCGCGTCAGCGCGCCGTCGCCGACCTGCAACGCACCCTACAAGACAGCCAGCAAGCCGACCGATGGCGACTCTACGGTGAGCTTATCCTCGCGTATGGGCACACGCTTCCCGCAGGCGCAACGACCCTGCACGCCCCCGACTACACCCAGCCAGAAACGCCCCTGGTGGGGATACCTATAGACCCCGACAAGACCGTCGCCGAGAACGCTGAACGCTACTTTCAGAAGGCGCGCCGCGCTCGTGAAAGCCAAACGGAACTCCAGACCCGCCTCGAACGCCTGCAAGACGAAATCGCGCAGATACAGGGCGCACTGCTCGATGCCGAGCGCAACCCTGACGAGGCGTCCCTGCAACGACTGCATGAGCAGGCGAAAGCGCACGGCTGGCTGCGCGAGGCGTCTCCCCTGAAACCCGCCCAACGCGCTGAGAAAGACCCGTTCGAGGGGCATAAAATCCGCCTGCACCTCAGCCCTGATGGCTATCAGGTGCTGGTCGGCGAGAATGCTTCGGCGAACGATTTCCTGCTCACTCGCATCGCCAAGCCGAACGATTGGTGGCTCCATGTGCGCACGGGCACGGGCGCGCATGTGATTATCCGCACGGAGAATCAGCCTCAACGCGTTCCGAAAAGCACGCTGGAGTTTGCCGCGCGGCTGGCGGCGCAGAACAGCGTGGACAGGCACGCCCGCGTGGTGGAGGTGGACTACACGCTGCGCAAATATGTGCGCAAGCCGAAAGGCGCGCCGCCCGGCTTCGCCCTCTACACCCATGAAAAAACCCTGCGCGTGGAGTTGAAGCCCCGATAGGGTACACTTTCCGCTGACATGGAAGGCGTGGAGAAACTGATTATCGTCGGTTCAGGACCTGCGGGCTACACGGCGGCGATTTACGCTGCCCGCGCGAGTTTGAACCCCTTGCTCTTTGCAGGTATCCAGCCCGGCGGGCAGCTGATGATTACTACCGATGTGGAGAACTACCCCGGCTTCCCTGAAGGGATTCAGGGACCGGAGTTGATGGAGCTGTTCCGCAAACAGGCGGAGCGGTTCGATACGCGCATTTTGTACGAAACGATTACCCAAGTGGACTTCAGCAACCATCCGTTCCGTCTCTGGAGCGACGCGGGCAAAGAGTACCGCGCGTTAGCCGTGATTGTCGCCACAGGCGCGTCCGCCAAATGGCTGGGGCTGGAGAACGAGGCGAAACTGCAGGGGCGCGGCGTGTCGGCATGCGCCACCTGCGACGGCTTCTTCTTTAGAGGCAAGAAGGTCATCGTGGTCGGCGGCGGCGATACGGCGATGGAAGAGGCAATCTACCTCACCAACCACTGCGAGAAGGTCTATGTGGTGCATCGCCGCGACGAGCTGCGTGCGTCCAAAATCATGCAAGAGCGCGCCTTCCGCAACCCCAAAATCGAGTTTATCTGGAGTACCGTCGTGCGCGACATCTACGATGTGAACGCCGGCAAAGTTACAGGCGTGCGCCTGCACAACCTCAAAACCGACGAGGAGTACGATTTCCCCATCGATGGCGTGTTCATCGCGATTGGGCACACGCCCAACACACAAATCTTTCAAGGGCAGCTGGAGATGGACGAACAGGGCTACCTGCTCACGCGCAACGGTACTTACACCAGTGTGGAGGGCGTGTTCGCGGCGGGCGATGTGATGGACAAGGTTTATCGCCAGGCGGTGACGGCAGCGGGCACAGGCTGTATGGCAGCCCTCGATGCCGAACGCTGGCTCGCGGCGAAGTTTCACTGAGGAGGCAACCCATGAAAAAACTTATCGCACTCATTACGGCATTCGCTGTGCTGGTGGTCGGTGTGGCGCAGCAGCATGACCATAGCCATGACCATCAACACGATAATCAGCAGCAGCCCAAGCAGCAACAGGCGCAGCCGCAACAGAAGCAGCAGCCCCCGAAGCCCGGCACGCTCACGGCGCAGGGTAAGCCGCTCAACTTTTTCGCGCGGGGCGAGGGAACGCTCATCGTGCGCGGACGCGGCTACCTCATCGTGAACACCGTGCAGGGCAAGATGCAGATTGAGGGCTTTCAGGAGATGAAAGACCTGCCTCGCGGCGTGCGCATCAAGCCCCCGCTTGACCAGCGGCTCAAGGTCTACAAGGGGCAGGGCGTGCTGCGCATTCAGGGCAAGTACGACTCGGTGCGTGCGGTGTTACGCGAGGGGGCTATCGATTTCAAAGGCGTCGGCGCGTTCAACCTGTCGGGGATGGGCGTTGCCTACCTGGACGGCGCACGGCGCGACCTGACGCCGGTTAGCACTTTCACGCTGCTTGTGCCTGAACCGCGTTGGCAACAGGAAGATGACGTGAAGCCGATGACGCCGAAGCGGGAGCGCTGAACACGCATGCGCCTAATCGCGCTGGAGCTGGAGAACTTTCGGCAGTATGCGCACGCGCAGGTCGCTTTTGAACAGGGCGTGACGGCGATTGTCGGCGCGAACGGCGCAGGCAAAACCACGCTCGTCGAGGCGATTCTGTGGGCGCTTTACGGGGCGAGTGCGGTGCGCGAGACGACCAGCACCCTGCGCTTCCTGTGGTCGCAGGGCGGCGCGAAGGTGCGCGTCACGCTGGAGTTCGAACTCGGCAGCCGCCGCTACCGGATTCGGCGGGGCTTGAACGAAGCCGAACTCGCGCAACTGAACACGGACGGCGCATGGCTCCTCTTAGCACGGGGAACCAGCAGCGTGAACGAGCGCGTGCTGCAACTGCTGGGCATGAACCTGCTGCAATTCCAGACCAGCTTCTGTGCGCGACAGAAAGAGCTGGAGTTTATGCGCTACAGTAAAGAGAAGCGGCGCGAGGAGATCAGTCGCATGCTCGGCTATGAACGCATAACGGAAGCGTTCGACAAAGCGACCGTCGAAGCGCGTGCGTTGCAGGCGACGGTAGATGGACTGCGGCAAGCTATCGGCGACCCCCAGAGCCTTGAGCAGCAACTCCAGAGCGTGGAAGCCGCGTTGCAGCAGACCGAAGCTGCCCTGCGCACTGAGGAAGCCGACCTGAAAACGGCGACCGCCCAGCGCGACGCCGCCAAACAGCAGTTCGACGCCCAGGACGCCCTGCGCGAACAGCACCTGCGCCTAAGCCAGCAACGCGCCCTCCTCGAAAACGACTGCCAGCACGCGGAGCGACGGCTCGACGAGCTGCGCACCCGCTGGGAGGAACTCAAACACGCCTGCGAGCGCTACAAAGCCATCGAAACCGACGCGAAACGGTATCGTGACCTCGCCCGCGAACTGGAGCAGCTGGAGCGACTCGCGCAGGCGGAGCAACAACGCGCCCAGCTCCAGGCGGAACGAAACGCGCTCCAGCAGCAACAGGCGCAACTGCAGGCGGAACGCGCTGACTTAGAGCAGAAGCAGGCGGAGCTGGACGCCTTGCAGCCTCACCTGCAACGGGCGAAGGAACTCCAGCAGCAACTGCTACGCCTGCGCCAGATTGCGCAGCAAGCCCCCGAACGCGCCCGGATCGAAGCGCAGATTCAGAGCCTCCAGCAACAGCAAGACGCCCTCCAGCAGAAGGCAACCGCCCGCGCCACGCTCCAGCAAGCCATTCAGGAGGCGGAAGCCTGCTTCCAGCAGCGTCAGCGCGCCCTCGACGAAACAGAAACGCAATTGCGCGCCTTGCTGGATGACTGGCATCGCCAACGCGCCGACGCCGACGCGCACGCCCGCAGCCTGAACACGACGCTGGAACAGCAACGCGCACGCGTAGCGCAGCTGGAATCGCTGGGCGCGGAGGGCAGCTGCCCCACCTGCGGACAGCCGCTCGGAGACGCCTATCACGCAGTGCTGCAGCAGGCGCAAGCTGAGCTGCAGGCGACCGAGGAGCAACTCCGCGCCGCACGCCAGCGCCTCAAGCAGCTGGAGCAGGAACCAGCGGAGGCGCAGTCGCTGCGGGAGCGTCAGGCGCAACTGCAGCGAGAACGCGACGACGCTCAGCGGGAACTCGCCCAGCAGCAGGCGCAACTGCGCCAGCTGGAAACCGAACTGAAACAGAGCGATGCGCTGGAAAAGCAGATTCGCGCCCTGCAGCAGCAACTTGCCCGCATTCCAATCTACGACCCCGACGAGGAGCGACGCCTGCAACAGGAGCTGGACAGTCTCCAGCCGACGCTCCAGCAGGCGCAACTGTTGCAGGGGGAGCTGCGCCGTCTAAGCGTCGTGAAGCAGGAACTCCAGGAAACGGCGCAACGCATCGCCGAACTCCAGCAACGCATCGGCGCGCTGCCCACAGGCTACGACGCCGCCCGCCACGACGCCGTGCGCACGGAAGCGGAGCGGCTGCGACCCCTCTACGAAGAAGCGCTTCAGCTCACGCCTGTCATTCGTCAGCGCGACGAACTGCGCCAGCAAATCAACGACGCGAAAACCGAGCTGGGGGAGAAGACCCGCCAGCTGCAGCAGGTAGAGACGCAGATTCAGCAGCTGGGCTACGCCGAGGACGCCTACCTGCAGGCGGCGCGCGCCTTCCAGGAAGCCGACGAGCGAGTGAACGCGCTGGAACGCTCCCTCGCCGCCCGACGCGCCGAACTGAAGAGCCAGACCGACCTGCGCGACCACCTGAAAGCGCAGCTGGAACAAATCGCGCAGCTCCAGCAGCAACTCCGCGAGAAAGAGCGCGACCTGCTGATGCATCAGACCCTGCGCAAAGCCCTGCAGGACTTCCGCACAGAACTCAACACGCGCCTGCGCCCCACGCTCGCCAGCATCGCGACCGAGTTTCTCAGCGCGCTCACCAACGGACGCTACACCGAGCTGGACATCGACGAGGAGTATCGGTTCACGGTGATTGACGAGGGACATCGCAAGGCGGTCATTTCAGGCGGCGAGGAAGATATTGTGAACCTGAGCCTGCGCCTCGCGCTCGCCCGCCTGATTACAGAGCGCGCCGGGCAACCGCTCTCGCTGCTCATCTTGGACGAGGTGTTCGCCTCGCTCGACTCCGAGCGACGCCAAAATGTGATGGAGCTGCTGAACAACCTGCGCAACTGGTTCGACCAGATACTGGTCATCTCGCACTTCGAGGAGATTAACGAGGCGGCGGACCGGTGCGTGCGCGTGCGGCGCAACCCGCTCACCCGCGCCAGCGAACTGGTCGAACCGGAGTTGCCGACGCTCCCGCTGCTGGAGGCGGAGGCGTTGTGAAGTGAGTTTCCGATTAGAAATCACGCGGCGCAAGGTACGACGGCGCCCCCGCCGTCGTGGTCGAGCGGGGGGCAGCTTGTGCGCGACGGCGGGGACGCCGTCGTACCATTCACCGCGCGTCAACAGGTATCCTAATCCCCGATGCGCCTGCTGGATCGGCTGATACTGCGCGAGTTGCTGCCCCCCCTGCTGTTCGGCGTCGGACTGTTCACCGCGCTGGTGTTCGCAGGGGGCTATGTGTTTATGATTACCGAGTACGCGGTGAAGGGCGTGCCGCTGCCGCTGGTGATCGAACTCGCGCTGCTCTATTTGCCCCAGATCGCGGTGCGCACGTTGCCGATGGGGATGCTGCTGGCGACGCTGCTCAGCTTCGGCAGGCTCTCGTCGGACTGGGAGATTACCGCGATTCGGGCGTCGGGAGTCAGCCTGCGCCGTATGATGGCGCCCGTGTTCTGGCTGAGCCTGCTGGTGAGCCTCGCCGCGATTGGCTTCAACGAGACGCTCGTGCCGTGGGCGACCGAACGCGCCGCCCAAATCCGCGCGTCCATCCTGGAGCAGCTCCGCCTGACCGAGCAGCAGGCGTTTGGCTTCCCCCAGTTCCGCGAGGGCAGGCTGGATTCGTATGTGATTGTCGCGGGCGGACGCGACCCCCAAACGCAGGAACTGTTTCAGGTGACCCTGCTCAAATACAGCACGGGGCAGCAGCGCGAACCGGAAGTGGTGTTGTACGCCGAGCGTGCCCGCTGGGACAGCGAGAACCAGTGGACGCTCTACAACGGCTGGTGGCGCACCGCGCAGGGGCAGTACGGCTCGTTTCTGGTGTTCCGCGCCGAGCCGACGCTGAATGTCGCCATTCGGCGAACCCCTGTGCAGATTGAGGCGCT
>JAOAES010000227.1 GCA_026416655.1 Fimbriimonadales bacterium | reverse complement strand
GCGTGTGCGGCTTCTTGCAGATAGCCCTCGCGAATGCGCTGGTGGAACTCGATTGCCTCCGCTTCGAAGCGATTGGGGTCGTTTGCGCGTGCAAGAGCCGTTTCCACAGGCAGGTCAATCAGCACGGTCAGGTCTGGCTGTAGTCCGTTCGTGGCGAGTGCGTTGAGCTGGCGCAGGAGTGCAATCTCCAGCCCGCGTCCATAGCCCTGATACATCAGGGTGGAATCGGCATAGCGGTCGCACACCACCCAGGTTCCCCCCTGCAGCGCGGGGAGGATGACCTCCAGTGTATGCTGACGACGGTCGGCGAGCAACAGGAAGAGTTCGGCGTAGGCGTCCAGCGGCTGGTGCAAAATCATTGGGCGGAGCAGTTTGCCCAGCTCGCTGCCGCCGGGTTCGCGCGTTCGCACAACGGCGATGCCCTGCGTTTCCAGCCAGTCGGCGAAACGCAGCGCGAGGGTCGTTTTCCCTGCGCCCTCTACGCCTTCAAAAGTGATGAACGGCGCACGCGCCATCAGTCCTCCCGTTGCGTATCGGTGTAGATGGGCAGGATGCGCACGCGGCGGTTCGGCTCCTCGCCGACGCTTTCGGACAGCAGGCGATATTTCTCGATAAGCTGGTGTTGCAGTCGGCGCAGGTAGCTGTTCTGCGGCGAGAGTTCGTAGGGTTCCGCAGTCGCCAGCACATGCTCCACGCCTTCTTCTGCTTCGCGTAAGGCGCGTTCTTCCGCCGTTTCGCCGTTTTGGGGCTTGTGGAACAGGTCGCGCAGCGCGCTCACCAGTTGTGCGTAGGTGTTGCTGCGCACAACGGCGATGGGCAGGTTGCGCTGCAGCGCCTCGCGCACTTTCGGGGGGCGTCGCTGGAAGGTGGAATGCAGAACCACGACGGCGTCCGCGTCGGACACATCCCGCGCGACATAGGCGGGCAGGTGCAAATCGCGCAGGGCTTTTTCCAGACGGCTGCGGCTCACGCCGTAGGGGAACACGCGCGAGGGGGTTCCACGCTTCGTATCGCCGCTTACCACCGCGGTCGCACGCGCCGGCGCAGGGGCATAATCCACCTCATGGTCGTGCAGGGGCAGCTCGTTTTGTGTCGCGCGTGGCAGTAAGTCGCTCCGTTGCACCACCTCGAAGCCGCCTCCGTCGGTCTGCACGCGGATTTCGGGACGCGGGGGGTTGCCGCGCAACATGCGATCCACCGTCTGCGCCACATCGTGGTGGATGGCGAGGCGGTGATAGTCCAGAATCTCGATCAGCACATCGAAGGTGGGCGGGGCTTTGCGTTCCAGCACCGTTTTCTGCGTGCCGCGGCGGCGCGCCTCCTCGTCCGAAAGGGTCACCGTCTGGATGCCTCCGACGAGGTCCGAGAGCGTCGGGTTCATCAGCAGGTTCTCCAGCGTCGTACCGTGCGCCGTGCCGATGAGCTGCACGCCGCGCTCGGCAATCGTGCGGGCGGCGTAAGCCTCCAGCTCTGTGCCAATCTCATCGATGATAATCACTTCGGGCATATGGTTCTCAACGGCTTCGATCATCACGGCGTGTTGCAGGCTCGGCTCTGGAACCTGCATGCGCCGCGCGAAGCCGATACCGGGATGGGGAATGTCACCATCGCCTGCGATTTCGTTCGAGGTGTCCACCACAATCACACGCTTGTCGTACTCGTCCGCCAGCACGCGCGCCACCTCGCGCAGACGGGTCGTCTTGCCCACGCCGGGCTTGCCCAGCATCAGCACGCTTTTGCCAGAGGCGATGATATCGTGGATAACATCGATAGTGCCGTAGATGGCGCGCCCGACGCGACAGGTCAGCCCGATAACTTTGCCCTGACGGTTGCGCATCGCCGAGATGCGGTGCAACGTGCGCGGGATGCCCGCTCGATTGTCCTTGCCAAACTGCCCGATGCGGTCGGCGACATACTGCAGGTCGTACTCTTCCACCTGCACGCTGTCGAGGCGGATGGTGCGCTGCATAAATCGCGCTTCAGGCATGCGTCCGAGGTCCAGCACCACCTCCAGCAACTGATTCAGATCCGGCTGCTCTTCCAGCCACTGACGGATGGCAGGGGGCAGCACCTCCAGCATCGCGTTCAGGTCGTCAGTGAAACTCTGCTGCGCCGTCGCGCTGGTCGGCGCAGGCGGATTCGTTAAGGTTTTCGTTCGCTCCGGCATAGATTAGTTTCAATTATACCTGCAGCGCGTCCGAAAACGGTGTCAGGACGGGTATACTATGAGCCTCTGGAGGTATGCTGAGCGATGGCGAATACGAAGTCGGCGAAGAAGGCATTATTGAAATCGCGCGAGCGGCAACTGCGCAACCGCTCGACCAAATCGGCTATTAAGACCTATATTCGACGCACGAAGGAACTGGCAGAGAAGGGCGAGGTGGAGGCAAGCATTGCCAGCCTGCGCCGCGCGATTAGCCTCATCGATAAGGCGGTCAAGCGAGGCGTGTTGCACAAGAACACGGGCAGTCGCAAGAAGTCGCGCCTGATGATTGCGCTCAACAAGCGACTGGCGCAGAAGCAGGGAGACTTGGCGCAGGGGGGCTGACGCGGGCTACGCTCCCTCGTTCTCCTGCTACGCGCGGGGGACAGAAGAGGCTCTGATGAACGCGCTCAAGATTTATCCGGACCCCACGCAGCGGTTTTACTTCCCCGCCGTCTGGAAGCGGGTTCATCAGGGCTTGGGTTCGTCGAGTGGGTAGAATTGCCTCTGATGGACAAAATCCCGCGCATCGTGGTTGCTAAAGTGGGCTTAGATGGACACGATCGGGGCGCGAAGGTGGTTGCCCGCGCCCTGCGCGACGCCGGTTTCGAGGTCATCTACACGGGGCTGCGCCGCACGCCCGATGATGTCGCGCAAATCGCCATTCAGGAAGACGCCGACATCGTGGCGATAAGCATCCTCTCAGGGGCGCATATGACTCTTGTGCCCAAAGTGATGGACGCCCTCAAAGAGCGCGGCGCGGACGATATTCTCGTGATTGCCGGCGGCACCATCCCCGACGACGACGCCGAAAAGCTTAAACAAATGGGCGTGAAGGGGGTCTACCCCCCTGGCACGCTGATTGAGGACTTCGTGGCGGACATTCGGCGCATGCTGGCGGAGCGCGACGCGCCAACGACACCCCACCCCTAAACAGCAGGAAATTCCGCCCCGATGGGGTACAATCAGGGCGTGGAGGCTCAATCGATATGAAGCGTGCAGCGATAGGTTTACTCATGCTTTTTGGCGCGGCGGCGCTGGCGCAGGCGCCCTTTACGATTGTACGCCCGCAGGACGGCGCGCGCGTGCGCGAAGTGGTGCAGTTCCGTTTCCCCATCCGCAGCGTGCCGCAGGGCGGTTTTATCGGCGTAAGCATCAACGGCAAGTTCATCGAAGCCGTCGCCCCCGCCGCGCTGGACACCGACCGCGAACGCGGACACTATATCTATAAGTGGGACACGAAACGCCTGAATATCCCCGACGGGGAGCATACCGTCGAGCTGACCCTGTACACCAGCCCTGAAGGCGGCAGCTCGCGCATTCTGGGACGCAGCTCCGTGCGGGTGCAGGTGGAGAACGAAATCAAAGCCCCTGCCGACGGCATCCCCTTGCGCTACCGCTGGGTTCCCGGCAAGGTGTACCGCTACGACCTCAAAGCCGTCGCCAAAGAGGTCAACGAGATCCAGTATTCAGGCTTGACTCCTGAAGAGACCATCCTGATGGATGTTTCCTTTAAGGGCGACCTGAGTGTGTTGGACTTCCGCAACAATCTGGGACTGATTTCGTGGACGCCCGTGCCGCCCGCCATCGAGATTCAAGGGGGGCAGGTGAACGCCATCACCTCCGACCGCATGGCGCCTGTGTATCAGGAGGTGGAGACCACAGGGCGTGTGCGCTACCAGGTATCGCGCGTTGCCGACTCGCAGCAAGCGGATGTCTACTACTACTGGGTAGAAGACCTGCCGCTGCTTCCGCCGCGTCGTTACAAGCCGGGCGACCGCTGGAGCGCGACGATACTGCTGGGCGACCCGCTGGCATCGGGCGACATCAACCAGATAGGCGAGCGCGTGCCCGTCGCGGCGCGGCTGGAGCGGTTCGAGTGGGAACAGGGCTATAAGTGCGCCAAGATTATCTACGAGTTCACGGGCAACCTGCCTGGCAAACTGGATCTGGGTGGGATGCAGCTGGAGAAGCCGAAGAGCAAGGTGCGGCGCGA
Organism: Fimbriimonadales bacterium; assembly: GCA_026416655.1. Lineage (GTDB taxonomy): Bacteria > Armatimonadota > Fimbriimonadia > Fimbriimonadales > GBS-DC > GBS-DC. The sequence continues at coordinate 5,710 of JAOAES010000227.1, read as the reverse complement.
AGTCTATTTCGCCTACGATATCGGGCAGGTCATTCGCGTGAAGACCTCGTTAGAACTTGAGGGCACCATTCGTCGGGATCAGTTTGGCGGTGGGTTTGGCGGACCGGGTGGCTTCGGCGCGCCGCCGGGCTTTGGCGGTCGCGGTCCGGGCGGTTTCGGCGGCGCGGAAGACGAAGGCGGTATGGCAGGCGCGCCACGTGGCGGCCCGCGCGGTGGTCCGCGTGGCGGGGCGATGGGTGCGCCGGGTGCAGGCGGTCTGGGCGCGCCGGGAGGACAGCCCGGGGGCGGCTTCGGCGGCGGTGGCGCACAGACCGGCGCACGCAACATCATCAACCGCTTCGTCGTGGAAGTGGATATGAAGCTGCACCGTATCTTCTAAGCTATGACCAGCCCAGCAGGATTGGAGCCTCCACGCGAGCGCACGGACGAGGAACCGAAAGCGACCTTCATGGAGCATCTGGAAGAGTTGCGTAAGCGCATCTTCCGTGCGCTTGTCTACATCATGCTGGGCTGGACGGTCGGCTTTGCCATCACGGGCTATGTCTACGACTTTCTGGCAGGTCCGCTCCTTGCCACGAAACCCGAAGGCGCGAAATTCGTCTTCACTCACGCCACCGAGCCGTTCTTTCTCAAGTTCAAGCTCGGTCTAATTATCGGGCTAATCCTGGCGATGCCGCTGCTCACCCTCGAACTGTGGGGGTTCCTCGCGCCCGGATTGACCCGTCAGGAGCGTCGCGCGGTCAAGCTCATCGCACCGTTTAGCCTGTTTCTGTTCTTTTCGGGCGTCGCGCTGGGCTACTACATCTTGCCCGCGGCGTTCAACTTCTTTCTGGGCTATCTGAACGACTTTCCCGAAGCGCAGCTCTATCAGAACCCTTGGCAATATGTGTTGTTCGTGGTGAAGATGATGCTCGCGTTCGGGATTGGGTTTCAGATGCCTGTGGCGCTCATGTTCTTGGCGCATATCGGTGTGGCGACGCCTGAAATGATGTGGCGATACTGGCGTCAGGCAATTTTGATTATCGGCTTGCTGGCGGCGCTGCTGACGCCTTCGGGCGACGCCTTCTCGATGCTCGCCATCGGGCTGCCGATGGTGTTCCTCTACTTCCTGAGCATTCTGCTCGTGGGGCGCATCGTGAAGAAGAAGCGGCGCCAGGCTTTGCGCGTGGAAACGAAACAGAGTTCTTAAGGAGACTGCGGTATGGGTACAGCCTACACCCCTGGATTGACGGTCAGCGGGAACACAGTAATCCTCAAGACGCGCCGCCTGCCCATCAAGGGCGAGGCGCTGGTCAAGGAAGGCGACACGGTACAGCCCGATACGGTTGTCGCACGCGCCCTGCTACCGGGCATTTTGCAGACGGTGCGCGTGGCGCAGACGCTGGGCATCGAGCCGAAGCAGATTCGCACTGCGCTGAAGGTCAAAGAAGGCGACGCCGTAGAGAAAGACCAGATTATCGCTGAGACGAAGGGCTTTCTGGGGCTGTTTCGCGGAGTGTGTAAGTCGCCTGTTAAGGGCACGGTGGAGCTTATCTCGGAGGTGACGGGGCATGTGGGCGTGCGCCAGCCTCCGACCGTCATCGATGTGAACGCCTATGTGCAGGGGCGCGTGGTGAAGGTCTTACCGCAGGAAGGCGCAGTCATCGAGACGCAGGGCGCGCTGATTCAGGGCATCTTCGGCGTGGGCGGCGAGCGGCGCGGAACCTTGCGCGTGCTGGTGCAAGCCCCCAGCGAAACGCTCACGGCGCGGCATATCCCTGATGATGTTCAGGGACAGATTCTCGTGGGCGGCGCGGCGGTGGAAGCAGACGCGATTCAGCGCGCGGCGGAGCGTGGCGCCGTCGGAATCGTCGCCGGCGGCATCCGCGATACCGACCTCATCCAGTATCTGGGGCGCGATATCGGCGTCGCCATTACTGGCTCCGAAGACATCCCGCTCTCCATCATCGTCACCGAAGGCTTCGGCTCGATCCAGATGGCAAGCCGCACCTTCCGACTGCTCAAAAGCTTAGAAGGGAAGACCGCGTCCATCAACGGCGCAACGCAGATTCGCGCGGGAGTCATCCGCCCTGAAATCATCGTCCCGCTGGAAGATCCCAGCCACCTACCCGAATCGCCCCCAGCACGGGAAGCGCAGATGCTGGACATCGGCAGCTCGATTCGGATTATCCGCGAACCCTACTTTGGGCGGCTGGGCAAGGTGGTGGAGCTGCCGCCCGAACTCATGGAGATCGAATCGGGCACGCACGCCCGCGTGTTAAAAGCACAACTTGAAGACGGTACAATTGCTGTGGTGCCACGCGCCAATGTGGAAATCATCGTGGAGGAATAGCCATGAGCAAGCACGCTGAGGCTGGGGCAGCGACGAACGGGCAGGCGCGTATCCTGCTTGTAGAGGACGACCCGGTGCTGTGTGAGACGCTCCAGTACAACCTGCAGCGCGAACGGCTGCAGGTGTTCATCGCCGACAACGCCGAAGACGCACTGCAGCTGTTTCACGAACACCAGCCGCACCTTGTCATTCTCGACGTGATGTTGCCCAGTCGCAGCGGGTTTGACCTGTGTCGGATTATTCGCCAGCATAGCCAGACTCCTGTGCTGTTTCTGACGGCACGCGCTGCCGAAGAGGACAAGATACGCGGCTTCGAACTCGGCGCGGATGACTATATGGTCAAGCCATTCAGCGTGGCGGAGCTCACGGCGCGTATCCGTTCGATTTTGCGCCGCGTGCAGCCCGCGCCGCCGCCCCGCATCCGCTTCGGCGAGGTGGAGATCGATATCGAGGCGAAGCGTGTCTACCGCAACGGTGTGGAAATCCCGATGACCCCGAAAGAATATGCCCTGCTCGCCCTGATGGCTTCCCATCCGGGCAAAGTGTTCACACGCGACCAGTTATTAGACCATGTGTGGGGCTTAGGGACTTATGTCAGCCCGCGCACGGTGGATGTCCATATCCGCTGGCTGCGCTCGAAGGTGGAGCCTGACCCCCAGAATCCGCGTTATATCCAGACGGTGCGCGGCAGCGGGTATCGCTTCGAGGGATGAGTTTCCGCTGGCTGCCCGTGTCGCTATTGTGGAGCGCAGGGCTGCTGTTGTTGACCGCGCTGCCGAGCCTTTCGAGCGCGTGGCGTGAGGCGTTCATCGTCGCGGCGCTGGGAGGCGTGTTGCTCGCGCTCTACTTTGCACGGCGCATGCACGCTCGCTGTAACTTCCTGCGCCAGCAGATTGCCGAGCTGAACGAGGAGCTGGAGACGCTGAACCTGGAGCTGACGCGCCAACAACGCCGCCGACTCACCCTCATCGACGGCATGCCCATCCCGCTGCTCATCTGTGACGAAAACGGGATGCTGTGCCACACAAACCGCGCCGCGCTGGAATGGTTTGGCTTCCGGCATATGACAGGCAAATCGCTGCTCGCACTCACCTTCAGCTACGATTTGTACCTGCTACTGCTCAAAGCCGCCCGTCGCCAGTCCTCTGTCGCTGCCGAGATTAACTTTAGCTTCCCTAAAGAGCGCACGACAGAGGCGACCATCTGGTATCTTGGGGAAGCCGACTCGCGCCATCTGTTCGCAATCGCCCTGATTGACAAGAGCGAGCTGCTGCGACTGGAACAGGTGCGGCGCGACTTTGTGGCGAACGTGTCCCATGAGTTTCGCACGCCGCTGGCGTCCATTCGCTCGCTTGCCGAAACTATCCACGACGATCCTGAAATGCCCCCCCAAACACGCCAGCGATTTTTGAGCCTGATTGTTCAGGAAGCCGACCGCCTTACGCGAATTGCCGACGACCTTCTCACGCTCGCCCGTGCCGAATCGATGCAGCCCGTGAAGGAGGTCTTCGACCTGACGCCGCTCATCCAACAGGCGATGCAAGAGATGGACGCTGAGGCGCAACGCCATCAGGTCAGCCTTCAGGCGGAACTACAGCCGGATTTGAAGCTGCTGGCGAACCGCGACCAGATCCTGCAGGTCGTGCTGAACCTGCTCAGCAACGCCATCCGCTACAATAAACCGCAGGGCAGTGTGACGGTGCGCACCTACGTACAAGACCGTCAAGTGGTGATTGAGGTTGCCGATACAGGCATCGGTATCCCCAGCGAGGCGTTGCCGCGTATTTTTGAACGGTTCTATCGCGTGGACAAGACCCGCTCTCGCGAGGGCGGCGGCACGGGGTTGGGACTGGCAATCGTCAAACATATTGTGGAATCCCACGGCGGCACGGTAGAGGTAGAGAGCGAGTATCGCGTAGGCAGCGTGTTTCGCGTGCGGCTGCCGCTGTATGGAGATTCCGGAGATTGGGATGCACAACAGGAATAAGTGCTTCCGCGACGTATTGCCTCAGTTTGGCGTCCGTGTCTTTCCACCTCACCCCCCAGCCCCCTCTCCGTAAACGGAGAGGAGAGTGCCAGCTCGTCGCACGCTCGTGGCTCCCCCTCTCCGTTTACGGAGAGGGGGGCAAGGGAGGTGAGGTGTAAAAAAGGGCAGGAAAAATTGTGGCAGCCTGCGCTCGATTGGAACCTACCCTGTGTACCCTTGCCAGGGGAGCCGAGTTCCCCCTCTCCCGCACGCGGGAGAGGGGGACAGGGGGTGAGGGCTAAAGATTCTCGGAACGCCTTACCGCTTCCGACGGCGCAACGCAAGCAGGCTCGCCAAGCCCGTGCCCAGCGCAATCATGCTCGCAGGCTCAGGAACCAGCACGGTGAACTGCTGGCAGAAAGTCTGGTCATACAGAGTCGCCGTGCCTGCCAGGCTCGCAAAGTTATCACGATAGCCCTCATGCAGCACCTCAACGCGCAGACAGATTTGGTACAGGGTATTATTCGGGTCGCTCGCGATGTTCAGGGTGTAGCTATCTCCCACGCTGCCGATGCTCTTGCTGATAGTCCCTTCATTTGCGTTCCAATCCACGAACGCCTGATCCACATCCGTATAGAACGGGCTGCCGTTCTGAAGGATGCTCAGCGTTGTGCGTAAAATGAGGCGGTCGGGGGGGGGGGGAGCCTGTTGTCCAAAATCTACGAAATTAATTAACCCGCGCGTCCCCGTAATCGCTCCTGATGACCAGCTTAGAGCAACGCTCGGGAACGCATTCGGATCGATGTTCCCGCTACCCCATAGATACGAGGTTAGGTTCGGTGATGAAGGACTCGGTCCACTGGAAAGGCTGAGCATTGCCGCGTTGCGAATCTCGGCGTCGTATCGCACCTGACCGCTGGTAATGGTACCCTGACCTCGCCCTGACGCACGCATCTTGAACTGATGCCCTGATGAAACCCATGTCCCGAAGTACGCGAAACTTCCCGTGTTATCGGAAGCGAGATTTCCTGCTCTGTCGCTGGGCAGGGCATAAGAGGAATTACTGTTCCGCACGACATTGCCAAACCTTATTGCCAAACGTCCGAATGGGTCGCCTCCCGTAAAGTTTTCAAGGCGGGTACGGATGACAAAGGTAGTAGCCGAGGTAGGGCTGTCAGACTGGATGCGCCCACGAGTTACATAACTACCTCCAGCAACGTCGTTATTGCCAGTGTCGAGGTTGATAAATTTGGCTGGGTTCGAGACGCCTGCAACGTACCCATCCCGCTGCTCATAAAACATTTGGTACGCCTGCGCATATCCGCTCGTAATCGCGAGCGCGCTCCCCATCGCCAGTAAGCTCCATCGCATGCCTGCTCGTTTCATTGAGTCCCTGTCTCTTATACACATCT
>JAOAES010000223.1 GCA_026416655.1 Fimbriimonadales bacterium | reverse complement strand
CGTGGCGATAGTGGAGGACACGCCGGGCGTCACGCGCGACCGGCTCTATGGCGAGGGCGAATGGCTGGGGCAGCCGTTCGTGGTCATCGATACAGGCGGGATCCTGTTCAGCGACGACGACCCACTGATTGAGCAGGTGCGTGTGCAGGCGCAGGTGGCGATGCACGAGGCGGACTGCGTGCTGTTTCTGGTGGACGCCCGCGACGGGCTGACCCCTGCCGACGAAGAGGTCGCCGAACTGCTACGAAAAGGCAATAAACCCGTTCTGCTGCTGGTGAACAAGGCAGACAACCCGAAACTGTGGGAAAACCAGCGCGCGGAGTTCTTCGCGTTGGGGCTGGGCGAGCCGATTCCTATCTCGTCCATTCACGGGCACAATATCGCGGAGGTGCTGGAACGCGCGTTTGAGCTGATGCAACCCCCATCAGAAGCCCCTGCGGAGGAAGAAGAGGGCGAGGAACCTATCAAAATCGCGATTGTGGGGCGTCCGAATGTGGGCAAGTCGTCGCTGCTGAACGCGATTCTGGGCGAGCCGCGCGCGATTGTGAGCGAAATCGCGGGCACAACGCGCGATACGCTCGACACGCCCTTCACCTGGAAAGGACAGCCCGTTATCCTGATTGACACGGCGGGTATCAAGCGTCCAGGCAAGGTGCAACGTTCGCTGGAATACTACGCGCAGATGCGGGCGGAACGCGCCATGCAGCGCGCCGATGTCGCCGTCGTAGTAATCGACGCGACAGAGGGGATTACCCACAACGACCGCCGTATCGCGCAGCTCGCCGCCAACGCCGGGCGCGGCGTTGTGTGGGCAATCAACAAGTGGGATCTCAAGGAGCCGCCCGACGGCAATCTGGAACAGCGCACCCAGATCAAGAAAGACTTCGAGCGGCTCATCCAGCAGGAGGTGAAGTGGCTGGACTACGTGCCGTTCGTGTTCATCTCCGCGCTGGCGGGCAAGGGGATTGAGCCGTTGCTGGATACCTGCATGACGGTCGCCGACTTCCACTGTATGCGCGTCGGCACAGGCGAGCTGAACCGCCTGATGCAAGAGTGGCTGTTCGAGCGTCCCTACACGCGCAAGGGCAAACAGCTGAAAATCTACTACGCAACGATGGCGAGTGTGCGCCCCCCCACGATTGTGCTGTTCGTGAACGACCCCGACATCGTGCATTTTTCCTATCTGCGCTATCTGGAAAATCAACTGCGGAGCCGATATGAATATACGGGCGTGCCGATTCGCTGGGTGATTCGCGCCGCCCATGAGGAACGGGAGAAGTGAAACGGCGTCATACTAATCGGCGAAGCGCGTCGGCGAGACGCCGACGCGACGATGCGATACTTATAGGAGGCGATAACGGTGCAAGAGCGGTGGCTCACAGGGCTTTTCTTTGTAGCGGGCATTATTGCAGGTGTGCTGGGCATGCGCTTGTTAGGCGTGCAAACAGAGACGCGTGCAGCCAGTTTGCCGACTCCGCCGACACTTCGGAGCGGTGATTCAGGCGTGCGCCTTCCCGAAAGCAATTCGGTGGACACGCGGCAGGCTCTGGAGCGGGGTTTAGCGCTGGGGAGGCTCTACCAACAGTTCTCCCGCGATACGGACGCGCCCGCTTTGGACGCTTCGTTGCCTACCATTCCTGCTTTCAACGCCCCTGCACCGATGGGGGCTTCCCTGCCGCCCACGCAACCTGCCGACACCGAACCGCTCCAGCCGTTGCAGCAAGTGGATAATCATGGCGTTTCCGTTGCAAGGCGCGCGATGCTTTACCGAATCCCCCCGTTTATGGGCGACGCGCTGAGAGCAAGTGAGTGATGTCTATCCCAAAAATCGCCAGCAGCCGATAGCGAGTAGCAGCATAACAACTATCCAGCCCATCTGCGCTGCCGAGCGATACCGTTCGGGGAATATCCGCTCCCAGCCCAAGGCGAGGAACACACTAATTGGCAACAGCGCGGGGTAGAAGTACCGTCCCTGCGCCTGAAAGAAGATGCGGATAAATAGCAGAAAGCTGACCAGCACGAGCGCGAAGGTTAGAGCGCACAGCATCAGCCACGCCCGCGCGCCCACAGGCGTCGGCTCGCGCAGGTGCATCAGCAAGCCAAGTATCGTCAAGAGCGTCCATACCGCTAAGCCCCAATACACGCTGTCAGGCAGGAAGTTGGGAAGCCCCGTGTTTGCGGTACGGGGCGTGCCATAGGCGAACCAGAAGCTGCGGAAAGTCCAGTCCGCCACCAGTTGCAGATACTGCCCCCAGGTCGCGCCCTGCTTCAGGAAATCCTCCGCTTTCGCTGTGCCCGCAAACACATTCACGAAGGTTTTTTGCAGGAGCGGGTCATCGTACAGGATGGCGTTGCGCACGAACCACCAGCCGCCCAGAATCAAGCTAATCCCGATTGCCAATCCCGCCCTGAGGGTTCCCGTTGCCCATGCCTTTTTGTGCAGCCGCGCGCTCCACAGCATTCCCAGCGCGACGATGGGGAGTAGCAAAATGGCGGTGGCTTTCGTGATGAGGGCAAGCCCGGTGAGGATGCCGATAGGAACCTCACCCCCCTTCCCCCTCTCCGTAAACGGAGAGGGGGAGTTGCCGCGTATTGTCGCGGGGTCATCCCCCTCTCCGTTTACGGAGAGGGGGGAC
>JAOAES010000035.1 GCA_026416655.1 Fimbriimonadales bacterium | reverse complement strand
GAAATCCCTCAGCAGGAAACCGACGGTTTCTACCGAAAATACCTCCTGTCGAGGACGACACTCTGCGAGAGGTGATGCTTTATGGATCGAAACCTGGGAATGGATTTTGTACGAGCGACTGAAGCAGCTGCGCTCAGTTCGGGTCGTTGGGTTGGCAAGGGCGACCGTCATGCGGTAGACCAGGCGGCGTGCGAGGCGATGCGCCGCACGTTGGGCGACATCGATATGAAAGGCGTCGTGGTCATCGGCGAGGGCGAGCGCGATGAAGCTCCCATGCTCTACATCGGCGAGGAGCTTGGCACAGGCAACGGCAACGCGGTACAAATCGCGGTCGATCCGGTCGAGGGCACGAACCTTGTCGCGACGGGGCAGCCTGGCGCGATTAGCGTTGTCGCCGCCGCCATAGAAGGTGAGGGCAAACTGTTGCGCGCGCCCGACATCTATATGGACAAATTGGTGGTGGGGCCCGCTGCGAAAGGCGCGGTAGACATCACTCTGCCCCCTCGGATGAACCTGAAGGTCATTGCCAAGAGTCTGGGCAAAGAGGTGCAGGATTTGACCGTGGGGATGCTGGATCGCCCGCGCCATGAGCAGCTGATTCGTGAGATACGGCAGGCAGGGGCACGCATTCGTCTGGTGTCGGACGGCGATTTGTCGCTCGCGCTGGAGGCGTTGGACCCGCAGGGCGAGATCGATGTGCTGATGGGTATCGGGGGCGCGCCGGAGGGCGTGCTGTCTGCCGCCGCTGCGCTGTGTATGGGCGGCGAGATTCAGGCGCGACTCGTGTTCCGCAACGAGCAGGAGCGCGAACGCGCCAAGCAGCTACTGGGCACGGAAGATGTGGATAGAGTGCTGACAATGGAAGACCTCGCGTGGGGCAACGTGGTGTTTGCCGCGACGGGCATCACAGGCGGCAACCTGCTCGGCGGCGTGCGCTACACCGGCTGGGGCGCAATCACGCACTCGGTCGTGATGCGCTCGCGCAGCGGCACCATCCGCTGGCTGGAGACCCATCACCACTTCCATCACGACCCGAGGTACTGAACGGTGGTCGCAGTCGAACAAGTCGGCTACTCGCTCCAGCGCGTTGAAGAGCAAATCGGGCGCGTGATTATCGGGCAGCAGAGCGTCATCGAGCAGGCGCTCTGCGCCCTGCTGGCGGATGGGCATATTCTGGTTGAGGGCGTGCCGGGTATCGCGAAAACGCTACTGGTGCGCGTGATTGCGCAGACGCTGGGACTGCAGTTCCGCCGCGTGCAGTTTACGCCCGACCTGATGCCCTCCGACCTGATTGGCACGACGATTTACGATGCGCAGTCGGGCGAGTTCCGCGTGCGCTACGGACCCATCTTCGCGCATATCGTGCTGGCGGATGAGGTGAACCGCACGCCCCCGAAGACGCAGTCTGCCCTGCTGGAAGCGATGGAAGAGCGCAAGGTGACCATCGACGGCGTATCGCACGCGCTGCCGAAACCGTTTATGGTGTTCGCGACGCAGAACCCGATTGAGTACGAAGGCACATATCCCCTGCCGGAGGCGCAGTTAGACCGCTTCCTGCTGAAAGTGGTGATGGACTACCCCAGCGAAGATGAGGAGCGCGCCATCCTCAAGCTGCATGATGAAGGGTTCCGCTCGCATCAACTGGAGCAGGTGGGGTTGACGCCCGTGATGGGGGCGGAGGAGCTGGAGCGCGTTCGCGCGATTGTGCGCGAGGTGCAGGTCTCCGACGAGGTGCGCGATTACATTTTGCAGATAGTGCGCCGCACGCGCCAGAACGACTACCTGCTGGTGGGGGCAAGCCCGCGCGCAGGGATTGCGCTGTTGCTGGTGAGCAAGGCGCTTGCTGCGCTGCGCGGGCGCGGGTTCGCCACGCCCGATGATGTGAAGCAGATGGCGTTGCCCGTGCTGCGCCATCGCTTAATCCTCAAGCCCGAAGCGGAAGTGGAGGGGCTTAATGCGGATAGAATCTTAAACAGTATTCTGGAGGCGACGCCGGTACCCCGATGAGCAGTTTGTTGCTGGAGCGACCGACCCTGCTGCCCGATGAGCTGTCCGAGCGCGATGACGGACGCGAGCGGACGCCCGTGCTGATTGTCGTGCGACCCAGCAGCAGCGGGATGCTGCGCCATGTGCAGGGGCTGATTAAATACCTCCCGGAGTTCGGCTACGCGCCGACGCTCACGGGGCCCGACTTCATTCGCGATCGTGCGGGGCTAATCGCCGATTCGCGGGCAGTGCGGCTACTGCGCCATCGAGCAGACGAGTTCCCGTTCGTCCACTGCCATGGCGTGCGGGCGGGTTGGATTTGCGCGTGGGCGTTCCGCCGCGAGTACCCCTGGATGTGGACGGTGCATCATCTGCTCCTGAGCAAAAGCGCGCTGGTACGCGCCCTGTGGCGCTGGATTGCGCAGTACCCGCGCATCATCACGGCGGTTTCCGAGCAGGTGAAAGCGGGCTTAGTGCGCGGCGGCGTGCCCGAAACGCGCATCGAGGTTGTACCCGGCGGAATCGATCTGGAGCGGTTCGAGAAGCTCCCCCGTCGCGACGCGATGCGGGAACAGTTCCATGTGCCGCCTGACCGACCCATCTTGCTCTGTGTGGGGCGGTTTGTGTACCATAAGGGGTTCGATATCGCGATTCAGGCTATGGAGCGCGTCTGGGAATCGCTCCCCGATGCGGATTTGTGGCTGGCAGGCGACGGACCCGACAACACACGCCTGGTGAAACTGGTCGCGCGTTGCCGCCGCCCGCACCATGTGCGCTTTTTCGGGTACTGGAGCGCGGTGGAGGAACTCTACGCCGCCGCGGATGTGTTGCTCGCGCCCGCGCGCGATGCGGGACTGGGGCTGTCCACGATGGAAGCCATCGCCTGCGGACTGCCCGTCGTGGCGACCGACATCCCCGCGATGCGCCGTTTGATCGAGCCTGAGCGCACGGGCTTGCTGGTTCCGCCCGAAAATCCCGACGCGCTGGCGCAGGCGGCGTTGAAACTGCTGCAAGACCCCACGCAGGCGAGCCGCCTCTCGCAGAACGCCCTGCGCACTGCCGAACGGTTTCACATTCGCCATACCGTCGAGCAGACCATCCCCCTTTACCAACGCCTGCAGGAGTAGTGTTGAGTCATCCTTGCCGTTCCCAAAGCCTCAAAATCGCTCGGAGCGGCGCATCGGTGCGAATGGCGTTTCCGCAGTGATGCACGTGCGAGGCGCGATAGCCCTGCGCCCTTAGGAACTTTATCGCTTCGCGCGTGGACGGAACCGAGCGGTTCAGGCGATCCGCGATGACAGGCAGGCTATAGACAATCGGCAGCTCGTCCAACTCACGGTTCAGCTTGCTCAGGAAACGGCGGGCGTGGTCGAAGTGTTCCTCGCGGGCGTTGCGGTACATCGCGCTCAGGAACGCATGGTCGTGGAGCGGTCCGAGCCAGAGTGGTCCTGCCCAGCGCACGACCGTCGAGGGATTATACTCGTGGTTCACAGGCGCGGGCACGCCCGCCATCGTCGCGCGATACTCACCGTCAGGCATCTGTACGATGAATCCCATCTGCTCGATGTTGAACCCGCGCGTGCCCTTAAAGGCGCGTATCAGCGTGCGCCAGCAGTACCCATCGAAAAAGCTCAGCAGCGGCTGCCCCCACATGTTCGCCTGAATCAATCTGCGCTGCACGAACCCGATTAAGATGCGCAGTCCCACTTCGTGGCATTCGCGCCCGTAGGCGGAGACGGCGTCATAGGATTTGAGCGCCTCGCCGCGTTGCGCCCCACACAGCACGGGCGCGTCTGTCGCTGTGATATAAAGCAGACCTTCCCAGCGCACGACGCCTGCAAGATAGGATACATAGGGCGAAGGTGTACCGAAGGGGTCTAAATCGATCCAGTCGAAGCGTCGCTCTTCCAGATAGAAACGACACAACAGACGCTGGGCGAGTTCGTTGTGCAGCTCCACTCGCGAGTCGTCTTCCACGTGGGCGCGAAGCACCTCAAAACTTGTATAGTTCGCGTCGTTGACCACGATGTGCTGCACGGGGGCTTCCAGGAGGTAGCGTTTTGTACGCAGTCCCGCGCCTGCCATCAGTTCCAGCACTTCGAGGGGGCGTTCCAGTCGCTCGGCTTCGGCGCGCATCGCCAGCACGCCCAAGTCGCGTCCCAATCTTGCCCGCGGATTGTAGAACACATGCGCGCTTTGCGGCAGCTGGAACTCCGCCGCGCCCTCTTTGTAGACTTGTATCGCCATAGGGAAATCAGATTTTACCTGAACTCTGCAGTTTGAGCCTTGCAGGAATCGCGCGCCCTCTCACGAACAGAGGTGGCGTCATGATGCGCTTTACGGAACCGCTTTATCTGCTCTTGCTGCCGATCTTGTGGGGCTGGGTCTGGTGGACGGGGCGGCGTTTGCTGGGCGTGAGTCGAGCGCGGCGTCGCGTCATCCTCGCGCTGCGCATGCTGCTGATTTTGCTGGTGGTACTGGCGCTGGCGGGCTGGCAGGGCGTGCAGTCGCTGCGCAGTGTGTGTACGATTTTCGTACTGGATCAGTCGGCGAGTGTCTCGGACGCAGGGCGTCAGGCGGCGCGCGCCTATCTCCAGCAAGCGATCAAGAACGCTCCCGACGACGCACTGACCGGGCTGGTCGTGTTCGGCGCGGAGCCGATGGTGGAGTGGCTGCCTGCGCCGCGCAGGGAACTCGGTTCGATGTACGCCAAGCCGAACGCTGATGGCACGGACATCGCAGGCGCGCTGCGCCTTGCCAGCGCTATGTTCCCCGACGGCTACGCGCGGCGTATCGTGTTGCTGACCGACGGCAACGAGACGCACGGCGACGCCCACGCCGCCGCGCAGGTCGCCAGCGTAGAGGGCATCCCTATCGATGTCGTGCCTCTAACCACCGGCAAAGCAGGCAACGACGCGCTGATAGAAGCCATCGAAGCCCCCAGCGTCGCCAAAGTCGGTGAGCCGTACAATCTGCGTATCGTCGTGCAGTCGCAACGGCATGCCGAGGGCAAAATCACGCTTGACCGTGAAGGCACACCGCTCAAGACCCTGCCTGTGAAGCTCTCGCCCGGCGTGAACCTGATTACGACCACGCTCCGCGCTGATAAAGCGGGCGTGCAGCGTGTCCGCGCCACCTTAGACGCGCAGCCCGATATCGACCCGCGCAACAATCTCGGACTCGCGTTGACTCGTGTGCAGGGCAAGCCGCATGTGCTGATTGCCGAGGGTAGGGCAGGCGCCAGTGAGGCGATTGCCCGCGCGCTGCAAGCGAACCATATCTCCGTGACGCGCGTGCACGAGGGAAGCTTCCCCGCAACGTCCGAAAAGCTGCTCGACTACGATGCGATTGTGTTCAACGACTTCCCCGCCACCGCGCTCAGCCCTCAGCAGATGGAGGCGGTCAAGAACGCCGTACGCGACGGGGGCGTCGGCTTCGTGATGATTGGCGGCAATCAGTCGTACCAGATGGGCGGCTACTACGGCACGCCGATTGCAGAAGTTTTGCCCGTAGACTTAGACATTAAGCACCGCCAGATTCAGCATGCTGCGACCGTCGTTCTGATTGTGGACGCTTCGGGCAGTATGAACGAGCATATCGGTCCGCACAAGGTCGCGCATCTGGCAGCGGAGGCGTCCATCAAGACGCTGCAGATGCTGCGCCCGATTGACCGCTTCGGCGTGATTATCAGCAGTCATGGCTCTGACTGGCTGCTGCCAGAGTATGCTCGTACCGGTTTTGACCCCTTTAGTTGCGACGGACGCCGCTTTCAGGGCTGTCATGGACAGCGTGCGGGACAACCCCCAAGCGCGATATTTCCCGCCAGTGAACGCGAGCCGATTATCGCCGTGCTACAGAAGGTGTACGGCACGGGGGGCGGGATCTTTGTGCGTGGCAGTTTGGAGATGGCGATGCGCGGCATGCTCTCTGAACCGCCCGACCGCGCCCGCCACATCATCATGCTGGCGGACGCCACCGACTGCGACGAGCAGGAAGGTAGTCTGGAACGCGCGCAGCAGTTGCGGGCGATGGGCGTGACACTCAGCGTCGTGGCGTTCGGCGATGGCAAAGATACAGGTTTTCTCAAGAAACTTGCACAAGTCGGTGGCGGGCAGTTCTATCAAACGCGCGACGCCGCCTCGTTGCCTCGCCTGTTTACTGCCGATGTAAGTGCGATGACGCGCAGTACAATTGAGGAAGGCGCGTTCATTCCCAAAGTAAATGCCACTGATGAGCGACTGCGCGAGGTGGACTGGTCGCGCACGCCCGCGCTGCTGGCGTACAATCTTGTCTCCGACCGTCCACTCGCGCAGGTGCTGATGCGCACGCATAAAGACGATCCACTGCTGGCGGTGTGGCGCTATGGACTGGGCACGGTGATTGCCTTCACTTCCGACGCGCAACCGCGCTGGGCGCAGCGCTGGATTGGCTGGCAGGGCTACTCAGTGTTTTGGACGCAGGTCATCCGCAGTGCGATGCGCCCCTCCGCCCAACCGAATCTCGGCTTGACCGCCACCGTGCGCAACGGACAGGCGATTGTGGAGCTCCAGGCGTTCACTCCGCAGGGCGAGCCGATTAACGGGCTGACCCCACAACTCGTCGTCGGGATGCCATCGGGCGAACAGCAGCAACTCACGATGAACCTGGAGGGCGCAGGCAGGTATGTGGCGCAGTTTCCCATCCGTGAGCAGGGGCTGTTCACGCTTAGCACGCAGGGCGACTTTGGCGGGGGACGGCAGGCGACACTCACGGCAGCCTTAGCTGTGCCTTACCCACTGGAGTATCGGTTCTATCGCGAGAACCGCCCGTTGCTGGAGCGTATCGCGGCGCAGACGCGCGGGCGCGTGAACCCGGAACCCGCTCGTGCCTATGACCCGCCGCCCATGCCCCAGCGCTTCACGCGCGACCTGTGGACGCTCGCACTGTTGCTGAGCCTGATGCTGCTGATGGTGGACATCACCGTACGCCGCGTGGTCATCACGATACCTGAGGTCTGCGCTGCGCTGCTGGGCAAGCTACGCTGGCGTCGCGCTCCCCGCGCAGCGACTGTGCAAACAACGGCGCGCCTTCAGGCAGCCAAGCAACGCGCCTTCGTAGCACGGGCGTCCCCGCCCGTGCATGACCGCTTGGGCGAGACGCCCAAGCCACAGCCCGTAGCACGGGCGTCCCCGCCCGTGCAAGAAAGCGTAGCACGGGCGTCCCCGCCCGTGCAAGAAAGCGTGGCACAGGCGTCTCCGCCTGTGCAGGATGCACCCGCGGCGTCTCAAGACACGCTCGGACGCTTGCTGAAAGCTAAGCAGCGCACAACGAAGAGCTAAGCCAGAGGCTCGCCTCCATAGCCGGGCGTCGGTTTGCCGATTACGCGCACAATTACGCCCAAAATCAACGTGCCCAGCAACAGCGCGCCCCATACAGGCAACCCGAACCCCGTCGCCACATCGCCTATCAGCCACGCCACCGCGCCCACCACCAGCGCATACGGCATCTGCGTGCGCACATGGTCAATATGGTCTGACCCAGAGAAAATCGACGACAGCACGGTTGTATCTGATATAGGCGAGCAGTGGTCGCCGAAGGTCGCGCCTGCCAACACCGACGAGAGCGTCGCAATCAGGTAGAACTGCTGCGCCGACGGCTCCATGCCTGCGGTGAGGCTATGCACAAGGGGAATCGCCAGCGGCATCAGAATACTCATCGTGCCCCATGAGCTGCCAATCGCGAAGCTAATCGCCGCGGCGGTCAGTGTGGTCAGCGCGGGCAGCCACGCGGGGCTGACCACGCCCTGTAACGACTGCACCAGGTACTGCGCCGTGTGCAACTCTTCGCAAATCGCGCCGATGCTCCACGCCAGTCCCAGAATCACCACCGCCAGCACCATCGAGCGTATGCCACCCACCCATGCGTCGAAGGTCTCGCGCATGCTCAGGGCGCGCGTCGCGCCCACGCAGAGAAAAGCGACCAGGCAACCCAGAAACGCTCCCCATGTGAGACTCACATACGAGTCGGCGTTCGCCAGTATGGAGCGCAGACTTATCGTCTCGCCTGTGTTCAGAGCGCTGTAGTAGCCCGTGTAAACCAGCCCGCCAATCGCCCCGCTCAGCGCGGCGAGAATCGGCAGCAGCGCGCTCCAGAGCGAGCCGTGCAGATGGTCGGGCGGCAGCAGCTCCGCCGATTCGTAGTTCGCGAGTGGGGACGCGCCCTCCGCCAAGACTTTGCCCGTCGTGCGCGCCCGTACCTCCGCCCGGTACATCGAACCGAAATCGCGCCGCAGCCCGATGAGCCACGCGATGAACACCAGCGCGAAAATGGGGTAGAAGCGGTAGGGGATGCTCAGCAGAAACGCCCAGTACGGCTCCAGCCCAATCCCCGACGCCTTGAAGCTGTCGGCAATCAGCGAGACTTCGAAGCCAATCCATGTGCCAATCAGTGCGAGGTTCGCCACAGGCGCGGCGGTGGAGTCGATAAGATACGCCAGCTTCTCGCGCGAGACGCGATACTTGTCGGCTAAGGGGCGCATCGTCGCGCCGACAAAGAGGGTGTTCGCGTAGTCGTCGATGAAGATGACCAGCCCCATCAGGTACGCGCTGAGTTGCACGCCGCGGTCGGAGCGCACGCGCCGGCTCAAAACGCGCACAATCGCCTTCAGCCCGCCTGCCCGCGTGACGACGCCCAACATCCCGCCCAGCAACATCGTGAAGCCGATAATCTGCAGGTGGCTGCGGTCGGCGTAGGCGTTGAGCAGGTAGGTGTCGACCATGCGCAGCAGTGCGGTAAACGGGTCTGCGCCGGCAATCATCCAAGCCCCAAGCCAGATGCCCCCCGCCAGCGCAAGGACGACCTGCCTTAGCAGCAACGCCAGCCCAATCGCCACGAGCGGGGGCAGTAGGCTCCACCATGCGGGAACGACGCGCAACGCGCCCTCGCCGCGCTGAGAGCCTGCCTGCCACTCGTAGCGCAAGCGTCCCGTCGAGTTCAGACGTGCCTCCCGCTGAAATGCGCCTGAATCGTCCGTTTTCGCCTCAACCGTTGCGATGAGGTTGCCCGCGCTATCTTGGAAACGAACGACTGTCGGCGTGTTTGGGGGCAACTCTTTGCCCGAAATCTCAACAGGCACGCCTGAGAGAGCGACAGGAGGGAGGGTGATTTCAGCAGGGTGGGCAGGTGCAAGGAGGAAGAGGGCGAGTAAGAAGGGGTAAACAATTGCCCTCACCCCCTGTCCCCCTCTCCCACCGCGTGGGATAGGGGGTATCGTCCTCCCTCTCCGGTTGCGGAGAGGTGGCTGGGGGGTGAGGTGAATCATAGCTTCCCCCCGCCCGTCAGTTCCTTACGCAGTTTCAACGCCTGCTCGTGTCCGGGTTGCAGAGCGAGGGCTTTCTCCAGCTCCACCAGTGCGTCGTCTTTCTGTCCCAGCTTCGCGTAGACGGCGGCGAGGTGATAGCGCAGGTCGGCGGTGTCGGGCGCGGTCTGCACGGCGATACGCAACTCGCGCAGCGCCTCTTCGTAGCGACCGAGTTTATACAGCACCCAGCCGTGCGTGTCGTGATATGCGCCCACATTCGATTTGATAGCAATCGAGCGCCGTATCAGCCGCAGGGCTTTCTCAAGGTCGCGTCCGTCCTCTGCCAGAGCATAGGCGTAGTCGTTCATCGCCAGATGATTGTTGGGGTCTAACTCCAGCGATTTTTCGAACCAGCGGGCGTACTGGTCGCGTTTTCCCGACAGGAACGCCAGCGTGCCCAACACCTGATAGAAGCCTGCGCGGTCAACCTCAACAGGAATCTCTTTTGCACGCGGCTCGTACTGGACAAGGAACTCATACGCTTGCTCGGCAGGGCGGTTCGATTGCGCCATGTATGCTCGGTAAACCTCTTGCAGCGCCACGTTGAGGTT
>JAOAES010000135.1 GCA_026416655.1 Fimbriimonadales bacterium | reverse complement strand
GCCAGCTCCTTCATAAAGAAGTGGCAGTCGGTGACAATCGGGAAGGTCTGGTGCGTGCCGCGGTCGGTGAGCTTAATCACCGTGTCGGCGTCGTTGTCCACGCAAAACACGCGCACCGAGGCGGGCAGCATGTTGCCCGTTGCGACGGAGTGCAGCGTGGTGGCGACCATGATTGCGACGCCGACGCCAGGGATGTGCGCTCGCATTGCGTCCTGCGCCTCCAGCACATCGGTAATCACTTCGGGCAGCGGTCCGTCGTCGCGGATGCTGCCCGCCAGTACGAACGGCACATTATGCTTGACGCAGGTATACATCACGCCGCGCGTCAGCACGCCCTGCTCCACTGCTTGCTTTAGCCCGCCGAGCAGGCGGATTTTATTGATGGCGCGGATGTGGTGCTGGTGTCCGTGCGTCACGGGCGAGCCTAAATCGAGCGACACGCCGAGCGAAGTGCCGTAGATCGCAGACTCGACATCGTGCGCGGCGAGCGCGTTCCCCGCGAACAGCACATCGATCCAGCCGTTGCGGATGAGCTGTTCCAGGTAGGGACCCGCGCCTGTATGGATAATCGCGGGCCCGCCCACGAACAACACCTTCTCGCCGCGCGCTTTCGCCTTGCGCACCTCTTCAGCGACGCCGCGCACCGCGCGCTCTTTCGGCTTCTCGGACGACACATCGCTGCCCATAAAGGCGAACACCGAAGTCGGGTCGCGCCGCTCAGGGGGCGTGACGCGAATCCCTTCGTGTCCCACGACAATCAGGTCGCCCTGTTTCACGCGCGCCATCGGTACTGTCGCCGCACGCCACTTCCCGTCCTCCTGCCAGACGCGAATCCCGCAGTCCATCTCGATGTTCTCCACATGCACCCAGCGGTGATGCACGCGCACTGAGGTCTCCAGATTCGTGGTGGAGTAGAAGTCCTCGGGGAACACGCCGTCTTTGGGAGCGGGTTCGAGATGCGCATCGGCGTGGGAGAAGTTCGCGCCATGTTGCTGTACCTCTTCCAGCACGCGCTCCAGCAGGTCTTCGGTCTCCGCCTCCACTAAGATATCGAACTTGCTGGTCTCGGTGCGGGTGTGCCCGATTTTCGCGTGGCGTACCTCGTAGCGCACGCCCTCGTAGGACGAGAGGATGTCCAGCACTTTGGACAGCGTGAGCGAGTCGATCACGTGCCCTTCCAGATGAATCATTTCCGACGCCATCGTCTGTTTGCCTCCTCCGAGATTTCTTCAGGATGTCTTGCCCGGAATGCCCGGCTCGGTCATCTTGAAGGGGTCGAACACCTCTTTGATTTGCTCTTCGGTCAGTAGATTGCGCTCGCGCACGACGTCGATGACCGAGCGTCCCTCGCGCAGGGCTTGCTTGACGACTTCGGCGGCGACAGCGTAGCCCACATAGGCGTTCAGCGCGGTGGCAAGGCTCGGACTCGTCTCGGCATACCAGCGACACTTCTCCTCGTTCGCTACAATCCCGCGCACACAGCGTTCATCGAGCTGGCGCATCATGGTCGTCATAATCTGGATAGAATAAACCGCGTTGTAAGCCATCACCGGCATCATCACATTCAGCTCCAGTTGCCCTGCCTGCACGGCGTAGTCGATGGTGGTCGCGTTGCCGATGACCTGGAAGCAGACCATGTTCGCCATTTCGGGGATGCTGGGGTTCACCTTACCGGGCATGATGCTGCTGCCGGGCTGCACGGCGGGCAGGGTAATCTCCGCAAAGCCCGTGAGCGGTCCCGACGAGAGCAGGCGCAGGTCGTTCACGATGCGGGTCAGCTCCAGCGCGAGCGTGCGCAGGGCGGAGCCGACGAGTTGCATGGGCATCTGGCTCTGCATCGCCTCGCGCAGGTCGTCGGCGGGGCGGAACGGGATGCCCGTCCACTCGCGCAGCAGCTCCACCACGCGGAACCGGTATTGCGGATGCGTGTTTAGCCCTGTGCCGACTGCGCTGCCACCGATGCCGAGTTCCTCCACCGCCTCGGCGGCGAACTCCAGCACGCGGCGACACTTGCGCAGCGTCGCCGCATATGCCGTAAACTCCTGCCCCAACCGAATCGGCACGGCGTCCTGCAGGTGCGTGCGCCCTGACTTCAGCACATGGTCGAACTCTTTGCCCTTCTGTGCGAAGGCGTCAGTGAGGGCGTCTAAGGCGGGGAACAGTTCGCGTAGCGCAAGGCGCGTGGCGATGCGCATCGCCGTCGGGAAGGTGTCGTTGGTCGATTGCCCGAAGTTCGGGTGGTCGTTTGGGTTCACCAGTTTATAGTCGCCCTTCTGACCGCCCAAGATTTCTATCGCGCGATTTGCCAGCACCTCGTTCACATTCATATGAAACGAAGTGCCTGCCCCCTGATGGAAGATGTCGGTGGGGAACTGGTCGCGCAGGTTGCCCTGCAGGATTTCGTCCGCAGCCTGCACAATTGCGCGCCCGATGTTTTCGGGTAGCAGTCCCAGTTCCGTGTTCGCCTGCGCCGCCGCCTTTTTGAGCAGCACATAGGCGTCGACCATCAGTGGGGGTTCCGTGATGCCGCTAATTGGGAAATTCTCTTGCGCCCGCAGGGTTTGCAAGCCCCAATAGACATCGGCGGGCAGTTCTCGTTCTCCTAAAGCATCGCGCTCGATACGAATGTCCATAAGCACAGCCTCCGATAGAGTGTACCTGAAGGTGGAGTCCTTACTTGTGCGCATGCGTCCCTCATCCTCGCAGGTATAATTTTGTGTAGCGATGACCTTGACCATGCTCATCATCCTGGCACTCCTGACGCTGTTCGGGGGCGCGCTGGCGTATGCTGGCGACTGGCTCGGCAGAAAACTGGGCAAGCAGCGTCTGAGCCTGTTCGGTATTCGCCCGCGCCACACCGCCACGCTTATCACCACGGTCACGGGGTGCATCACGGTCGCGCTGACCGTTATCGGGATGACGCTGGTCAACGAGTCGTTTCGCGCATGGATTACGCGAGGCGACCGCATCCTTGTCGAGCTACGCGAGAACGAGGCGCGTCTGAAAGAGCTGCAGGTGCGCAACACGGAGCTCCAGCGCGTGAATCGGCAACTGCGCACGGAGCAGGCGCGGCTGGGCGAAGAACTGAAGCAACTGGAAACGGAATACAAGGCGCGCTTGGAACAGGTGCAGGCGTTGGAGGCGCAACTTGCGCAGGCGCAACAACAGCTCCGTCAGAGCCGAAGCCAACTCGCGCAGGCGCAGGCACAACTGGAACAGGCACGCCAGATCCGTGAACAGCTCCAACAGCAAATTCGCACCGTCCGCGAACAGATTGTTGCTCTACAACGCCAGCAAGACCAGCTGCGTCGCCAGAACGACGAGTTCGCAGAGCAAGGCGCGGCGCTCGCTTCCGAAAACGCGAAACTGGATGCCGAGAATCGGCGGCTGCAGGCGCAAAACCAGCAACTGGCAGAGCAGAATCGGCGGCTGGCAGAGGAGAACCAGCAGATAGAGGCGCAGAACAGTATCCTGCTGGAGCGCAACGCCTCCCTGCGTCGTCAGCGCGATGAACTCGACCGCGCCGCCCGTGAACTGGCGCAACTGGCGAATATTCGGCTTAGCCCCATCGCCGTGCAGATGGGCGAGGAGCTGGGACGCACGAGTATCCCCGCCGGCTGGAGCGAGGTGCGCGTGCGTCAGGCACTTCAGGACTTGCTGAGCCTTGCCGACAAGACCGCCCGCGAGCGCGGCGCTGTGCCCGCTCCCGCTCAAACCCGCGCCGTGTTCATCCCCGAAAAGCGCGTACGGCTCGCCTCGGGCGAACAAGCGGAAATCACTGAGGGCGAGAGCCTCGAAGCGGTTCAGCAAAACATTCGCGCCTCCAACGACCCTGTTGTGGTAGTCGCCGTCGCGCTCACCAACACGGCGCAGGGCGAACCTGCGCCCATCGAGTTGCGCCTGTATCGCAACCGCAAGGTGTTCGAAGCGGGCGAGGAGATTGCACGGACGTCCGTCGATTGTCGTGCCGAGCGCAACCCGCTGGGGCAGGTGCTGAGCTTTTTGCAAACGGAAGTGCGCGAGCGCGCCATCGAAGCGGGCATCCTACCGCGGCAGGAACGTGCAGGCGCGCCTCCGACAGTCGGTGAGACCTCGCCAGAGACGCTTCTGGAGCTGATGGAACGAGCGCGTCAATGCCGTACAACGCGCGTGACGCTCATCGTGCGCGCTGCGAAAACCACCTATGCCGGCGATACCCTAAGCCTGAAGTTCGAGGTACTGCCTGACCGCACAGCAGGAAGAGGCTGAGGCACGCCGAACATTACACCTATGCAACGGCTGATTGGCGCACACACCTCCATCGCGGGCGGACTCCAGAACGCCCTTTACGAAGGGAAACGCCTCGGCTGTACCGCAGTGCAAATCTTCACTGCCAGCCCCCGCCAGTGGCAACCGACCTCCGTTTCTACTGAGCAGGTCGCGAAACTCCAGCAGGCGCGCCGCGAGACGGGAATCGAGTGCGTTGTGTCGCACGCTGCCTACCTGATTAACCTCGCCTCGCCTGACGCCGACACGCGCCGCAAAGCCTATGCCGCCTACCTCGCCGAGTTGCAACGCTGCGCCGCGCTGGGAATCCGATATGCCGTCGTACATATGGGCTCGCACCCCGATTTCGATACGGGCATGCAAACGCTCATCGAGAGCCTGCGCCAACTGCTTGCTGAAGTGCCCGACGGTGTGTGTATTGCGATGGAGACGATGGCGGGACAGGGCAACGCGCTCTGCTATCGGTTCGAACATTTCGCGCAGATCTACGACGCCCTGCCCGATGAACGGCTGGTGATTTGCGCCGATTCCTGCCACCTGTTCGCAGCGGGCTACGACCTGCGCACGCCTGAAACTTACGAGGCGACGTGGGCAGCGTTTGACCGCTTGATTGGACTATCGCGCCTGCAGGTCTGGCATCTGAACGATTCCAAAAAACCGCTCGGCTCGCGCGTCGACCGGCATGAGCATATCGGCGAGGGCGAGCTGGGATTGGGGGCGTTTCGGCTTCTCCTGAACGACCCGCGTTTTACGCGCCTGCCAATGCTTATCGAGACGCCCAACGAAGAACGATTCGCCGAAGACCTCGCAAAGCTCTGGGGGATGGTGAACGAGTAGCTTGTTCTGGTCATTCCCAACGGAAGAGTTGCTGGCGCAGCTCGGTTCGCGCCCTACAGGACTGACCGAGTCGGAAGCGCGGGCGCGGCTGGAGCGGTATGGACCGAACGCACTGCGCCGAGCTGGATACGTCAGCAAGTGGGCAATCCTGCTGCGCCAGTTCACGAACCCGATTGTGCTGATTCTCATCGGCGCGGCGACGGTGGCGGGCGCGCTGGGCGACACGACCGACACAGCGATTATCCTCGCGATTGTGGCGCTGAGCGGGTTGCTCGGCTTCTGGCAAGAGGCGAGCGCGTCCGACGCGATGCGCCGCCTGCTCGCGCGAGTGCAGGTGGAAGCCGAGGTGATTCGCGAGGGACAGCCCCGCTCCCTCCCGATTGACCAGCTGGTGCCGGGCGATGTCGTGCGCCTGAACACAGGCGACATGATCCCCGCCGACGGCGTGGTGCTGAAAGCGCAGAATCTGGAGGTGAACGAGGCGATTTTCACGGGCGAGAGTTTCCCCGCCGAGAAGTCGCCGCAGCCGACGCCCGCAGACGCGCCGTTGATGCAGCGCACGAACGCGCTCTGGATGGGCAGCTATGTCGCCAGCGGGATGGGCACGATGCTCGTCGTGGCGACGGGCGAGCGTACGCAACTGGGACAAATCGCACAGCGATTGCGCCTGCGCCCTGAAGAGACCGACTTC